>DATMHB010000786.1:0-3767 GCA_035555175.1 Flavisolibacter sp.
CAAACAAGAGAAGAGGCCATCAGAGGGATCAGCCATAATGGTTCGGTTTATTCAGACACGGCTGTGAGCAATTTGAAGGTATTGATCGAAGATGATGTGGCCATTGTGCGGCACCTCTTCAAAGCGACAGAAAAGGCAAAAGATGGAAAGGTGACCAATTTGAATTTTACAATGATGCTGGTGTGGATACGGGAGAAAGGCAAGTGGAGACTGATGGGAAGACAGGCTGTTAAGATATAGAGAGCGGAGTGCGGCAGCGCAGGACGGGCGGGAAAGAGAAAGAGTGGCAATAGTAAGCGCTGTGCTTTGAATTTTGACTTTTGAACTTAATAAAGACAACATATGAATGAAAAGAAAAACGATGCAATTGTCAGGATACACCAGGCGGTGATCCTTATTCTTTTCGTTTTTTCTCTTTTTGTAAAAGAGGAAGTAAAAAAATTTTTTTGGTTGATCATCGGGTGCGCGGCATTGTCCCTTACGATCCAGTCTTTTTTCTACAGAGCAAAAGGCGATTCGTTCAGGGATGAAGACGTGCGCATGAACCCGGATCGGCGTAAATAAGCTAAAGCGCGGAAAAGCGTAAACAGAATGGGAAGAAAATTATTATTAGATAAAGCACACATCGAAGGGATCCGCTTCTATGATACCTACCGTAATAACGGAGGCTATGCCGCTTTGGAAAAAGCGTTCAAAATGACGCCGGCGGAAGTGATCGAGGAAGTAAAAAAGAGCGGACTCAGAGGCCGCGGCGGAGCCGGTTTCCCCACCGGTATGAAATGGAGTTTTCTGGCGAAGCCCGAAGGGGTGCCCCGATACCTGGTGTGCAATGCCGATGAATCGGAGCCGGGAACATTCAAGGACCGTTACCTGATGGAATTCCTCCCGCACCTTTTTGTGGAGGGCCTCGTCATTTCTTCTTATGCGCTTGGGGCTAATACCTGTTACATTTATATCCGCGGCGAATATGCCTGGATCCCCGACATTCTGGAGCAGGCCATTGCCGAAGCAAAGCAAAACGGTTGGCTTGGAAAAAATATTCTGGGCAGCGGTTTCGATTGCGAGATCTATGTGCACCGGGGCGCAGGTGCTTATATCTGCGGAGAGGAAACGGCGCTGCTTGAATCATTGGAAGGCAAAAGAGGTAACCCCCGTATTAAACCCCCGTTCCCTGCGGTAAAAGGATTGTATGACTGTCCCACGGTGGTGAACAACGTGGAGACGCTTGCAGCTGTAGTGCCTATCATTAACATAGGCGGAGAGGAATATGCAAAGATCGGCATCGGTAAATCAACCGGAACAAAGCTCATTTCGGCCTGCGGAAACATCAATAAGCCGGGCGTGTATGAGATCGATATGACCATCTCCGTTGAAGAGTTTATTTACAGCGATGCATACTGCGGCGGCATTGCGAATGGAAAAAAACTGAAGGCCTGCATCCCTGGTGGTTCTTCGGTACCGATCCTTCCGGCCAACCTGCTTCTGAAAACGGCAAAAGGAGAGAAACGGATGATGACCTATGAAAGTCTTGCTGATGGCGGCTTTCAAACAGGTACCATGATGGGATCCGGTGGTTTCATTGTGCTGGACGAGGACCAGTGCGTTGTTCGTCACACGCTGACGCTGGCCAGGTTTTATCGTCATGAAAGCTGCGGACAGTGCTCGCCCTGCCGCGAAGGAACAGGATGGATGGAAAAGATCCTGCACAATATTGAATACGGGAAAGGAAAGATGAGCGATATCGATCTGCTATGGGACATTCAAAGCAAGATCGAAGGCAATACGATTTGTCCGTTAGGAGATGCCGCCGCATGGCCCGTAGCTGCTGCGATCAGGCATTTCCGTGATGAGTTCGAATGGCACGTGCTCAACCCCGACGAAGCATCGAGGCGGAATTTCGGGCTTGCGCACTACGGCGATCCGGTCGGGGTAGCGGTTGGTTAGAAGTCAAAAGTCAAAATTCAAAATTCAAAAAGCCGAAAGTCCACGTTTCTTTTCACATTGAAACACCCTTTTGATTTGGGAATTTGAATTTGAAATTTGATTGTTTTGGAAGAAGCGAGCAAAGAAAGAAGACCGGTTGATATACGCCATAGGTGTTACTTCTTCGCTAAAGAAGTGGTTCTTTTTGTTGGGCAAATGCGTTTTGAAAGAATTTACTTTTCCGTGTTTGAACAATTGATCAGAAGTGCCACCTCGATAGGTGCTAATATTGTGGAGGGAAGGTCAGGAAGTTCAAGAAGGGATTGGAAGAATTTTTTTGTTATTGCTTTGAAATCGGCGAATGAAACCAAATACTGGCTTTGTCTGATAAGAGACACTGTAGAATGTGAAAAGAAGCGGGTAGAGAACTTGTTAAAAGAGGCTGATGAGATTGCTAAGATTATTGCTCGCATTATTCTCAGCTCTTCGTAATCAGAAGAAACCAGCAGCGGGAAGGTTTTGAATTTTGAATTTTGAATTTTGAATTGAAAGATGACCGAAGAAAAGAAACTATTGAAGGTTACGATCGACAACATCACAGTTGAAGTGGAGCCCGGCACCACTATTCTTATGGCGGCACGGAAGATCGGCGGCGATATTGTTCCGCCCACCATGTGTTATTACAGCAAGCTGAAAAACACAGGGGGCTATTGCCGTACCTGCCTGGTAAGGGTGGCCGCAGGTTCTACGGCCGACCCAAGGCCCATGCCCAAGCTCGTAGCATCGTGCAGGACCAATGTGATGGATGGAATGGTCGTTGAAAATATTACCAACCCCGCCGTTCTCGAAGCAAGAAAAGGCGTGGTTGAATTCCTGCTCCTGAATCATCCCCTCGATTGCCCGGTTTGCGACCAGGCCGGCGAGTGCGACCTGCAGGACCTGAGCTATGAACACGGAGGAGAGGGTACGCGGTACCAGTTCAAGCGCAGAACATTCGAGCGCATCGACCTGGGACCCTACATTCAGTTGCACATGACGCGCTGCATACTCTGCTATCGCTGCGTGCACACGGCCAACCAGGTGTCGGGCGAACGCGAACATGGTGTGCTCGACAGGGGCGACCATTCGCAAATCGCCACTTATATCCAGGAGTCATTGGATAGTCCCCTCATCGGCAACATCATTGACGTTTGTCCGGTGGGCGCTCTCACCGACAGAACCTTCCGGTTCAAGAACCGCGTATGGTTTACCAAGCCTGTTGATGCGCATCGCGACTGTCCCAATTGCAAAGGAAAAGTCCGGCTGTGGATGCGCGGTGATGATGTGTTGCGCGTTACTGCAAGAAAAGACCAATGGGGTGAAGTGGAGGACTGGATCTGCAATGAATGCAGGTTTGAAAAAAAGAAGATCAGTGATTGGGTCATCGAAGGCCCTACACGGGTCGACAGGCATTCGGTGATCAATGCAGGACACTATACAAATATTGTAAAGCCGAAGGAAACCTTTGAGCCGTTGATGGGAAGAAAGCCGAAGCTGCTCATGGATATTCACGAGGTGAGTGAAGTGAACCTGGTAGACCTGAATGAGATCAACGGCCCGCCAACAAGCCAGACATTCAATGGCGATGCCGAGTCGGTAGGAAAAAATCCAACGGATGTCAAAGAAGGTAAGGGAAGAAATCTGGCGGGGACGGATTCAACCAATCCAAACACGCCTTAGTTCATTTGAAAAATTAAAAGCCAAATAAAGAGAAATCCAGCTATGGTTTACCTATTACAATTCGACTGGTGGACGTTTTGGGAAAAGTTCATTCTCATTGCCGGCATCATCAGCCTGTCTATGGT
>DATMHB010000787.1:0-2303 GCA_035555175.1 Flavisolibacter sp.
AATACCATCGTTGGCATCGGCGCCTTTGACTGTCATATGGGTGCGGTCGGCGGACAGATCGAACCTTATCATCTGAGCAAAGTGATGGGCACGTCCACTTGCGATATGCTCGTAGCACCAACTGCAGAAGTTCAGGACAAACTTGTAAATGGAATTTGCGGACAGGTCACGGGCTCGATCATCCCCGGAATGGTCGGAATGGAAGCCGGCCAATCAGCTTTCGGTGATGCCTATGCGTGGTTCAGGGACCTGCTTTCCTGGCCATTGAAAAACCTCGATAGCCTTTGTGCAGGCGCCGATATTTCACTGTTAAAAGAAAATGTTTTAAAGGCCATTGACCAGATCCTTCCCCAGATCACGCTCCAGGCACAAAGTCTCGCTCCTGATGAAGATCTGCCGTTGGCTATGGACTGGCTCAACGGAAGAAGGACACCTGATGCCAACCAGTTGCTGAAGGGTGGATTTATGGACGTGAATCTAGCAACAGATGCACCACGATTTTACCGCGCACTGGTGGAAGCTACGTGCTTCGGTGCAAAGGCCATTGTTGACCGTTTTCAGGAGCAGGGCATCCCCATCCGCGGTGTCATAGCACTCGGCGGCGTTGCACGCAAATCGCCGTTCATTATGCAAATGATGGCGGACGTTTTGCAAATGCCGATCAGGGTGCACCGGTCAGAACAGACATGTGCGCTCGGCGCTGCTATGTTCGCAGCCACCGCAGCGGGCTTATTTCCTGACGTCACAACCGCGATGGCAAAAATGGGTCAGGGCTTCGACAAAACTTATTACCCGGATAAAAATAAATCTGTGTGGTACAAAGACCGTTATCAACGTTATCAGAATTTCGGGAATTTCATTGAACGGCAAACAGCGGAAGAAACAATCACTGCCCAAAAAGACGAATCAATTGCCACTGCATGAGCGCCTATCAACACATTAAGCAAGCAGCCTACGAAGCCAATATGCAATTGCCCAAGCTGGGCCTCGTTCTCTTCACGTTTGGCAATGTAAGTTCAGCCGACCGTGAGCTGGGTGTGTTTGCCATCAAGCCCAGCGGCGTGCCTTATGACGACCTTTCGGCGGATAAAATGGTGGTGGTTGATTTTGAAGGAAAGGTGGTTGAGGGCGCGCTCCGTCCTTCGTCCGACACAAAAACGCACGCCGTACTGTACCGTGAATGGCCATCCATTGGCGGCATTTCGCATACCCACTCCACTTTTGCCACTGCATGGGCCCAGGCCCAACGGGATATTCCCATTTTTGGTACCACGCACGCCGATCATAATACGGTTGACATTCCATGCGCCAGGCCAATGAGCGATGAAATGATCGAGGGCGATTACGAATATCAAACCGGTCTGCAAATCCTCGACTGCTTTCAATCGAGGGGCATCAGGTACGAAGAAGTGGAGATGGTGCTGGTTGGTAATCATGCACCCTTTACGTGGGGCGCAACAGCAGCGAAAGCTGTTTATAACAGTGCAGTGCTGGAGAGCATCGCCCACATGGCCTTTCTCACGGAACAGATCAATGTGAATGCGCTGCGTCTGAAAGATGCGCTCATTAAAAAGCACTATGAGCGCAAGCATGGATCAAATTCATATTACGGACAGTAATCACTGAACGAAAATATATTAGCATGAAAAAGCTTCTGCATCTTTTGCTCCTGGCTTCCGCTGCAAACGTATTCGCACAAAAAACGGATTATCCGATCAGGCCCGTTGACTTTACGAAGGTAAAAGTGGATGATAATTTCTGGCTCCCCAGGATCGAAAAGAACCGCACCGTCACCATTCCTGCTTCTTTCGCCCGCTGCGAGAATACGGGCAGGGTAAAAAATTTTGTCTTTGCTGCCAACAGGGAAGGAAAATTTTGCACGCGTTTTCCTTTCGATGATTCGGACATTTATAAAACAATTGAAGGCGCGTCCTTTTCACTGGCCACGCATCCCGATAAAAAGCTGGAGGGATATGTCGACTCGCTGATCGCCATCATTGGCAAGGCACAGGAGCCCGATGGCTATTTGTATACAGCAAGAACGATCAATCCGAACGAACCACACCCCTGGTCGGGAAAAGAACGCTGGGAAAAGGAACGGGAACAAAGTCACGAACTGTACAACGCCGGGCATTTATACGAAGCGGCTGCTGCACACTACCTGGCGACCGGCAAGACCAATCTTTTGAATATCGCACTGAAAAATGCAGATCTTGTTTGCTCGGTTTTCGGGCCGGATAAGAAGCATGTAGCTCCGGGCCACGAGGTAATTGAAATGGGATTGGTGAAACTGTACCGTATTA
>DATMHB010000788.1:0-2432 GCA_035555175.1 Flavisolibacter sp.
CTGAGCCGGTAGGTACTGAATATGGAAAGCAAAGCAAACAGCAGGGCCGGAAAACGATGGGCAAAAGTGTTCACACCAAAGATCTTGAAGCTGGCGAGCGAGGTCCAGAAGAGCAGGTGGGGTTTATCGAGATAATCATCGCCGCGGTCGATAAGATCGGTGTAATTGTGACGCTCATACATGTTGAGTGCGATGTTGGCGTGGTGCGCCGCATCTTTATCCATCAGGGGAAAGAAGAGCGTTCCTGCGTAAACCAAAAGGCAGAGAAAGCACAGGAGATATTGGATGGTTTCATTCCTTTCAAAGTTGATTGAATATTTCCTCATCGGGTCCTAAAATGCCCAAAACTAAAGATTAAAAAGCAGGGAAGGTCTTGAGGCGTGGGAAGAACTGGCAGGGTAACCGGAAAGCTATGACTGATCTATTTCCGTTCCTTCAACGGTATCACCAGCTTCAGGCCCGACCACGTGTCGTCCACTGCGCAAACCTTTACATCGACCAACCCATTCTTAAGTGCCAGTGTTCTTATCCGGTCTTCCGTAAGATCGGTAATCACGCCTGAGGACTTCTTTGGCCACGAGATCCAAATCATGCCACTCTGTTCAATGCTCTTTTTCAATCGCGGCAGGGCGCCTGCCAATTCCTCTTCCTCCTTGGTAAAATAATGAATGAAATCTTTTTTAGCCGGTGTGCCCTTGTCATTGCTGATACCGGGAGGGAGGTCAGTAAAAAGATCAAAATAATAACCGGGTGCATTGAAGATGGCCAGTTTTGTGCCTTCCTTAATGCCCAACTTTTTTGCAAGGGGCGTACCTGAGTAACCTGAAACTGCCATATCCGGATGAATGAAGATCGGGTCAGAATCCTTATACAAATTTACAAACCTAATTGAGCACTGATCTCGAGCATGCGGTCCAGGGACCTTTTTGCCTGTACCCTCAATTCTTCGTCCATGATAATTTCGGGCTCTTCGTATTTCATGCAGAGATAAACTTTTTCAAGAGTATTGCGCTTCATATGCGGACAATCATTGCAGGCGCAGCTGTTATCGGGCGGAGCAGGAATAAAAGTTTTGTCGGGCGACTGCTTTACCATCTGGTGCAGGATACCGGCTTCCGTGGCCACAATGAATTCCGTGTGCGGCGTATTCTTCGTGTAGGCCAGCAACTGTGTGGTGGAGCCAATGAAGTCAGCGATCCTGAGCACCGGCTCCTCACATTCAGGGTGGGCGATCATTTTTGCATTGGGGTGACGCACCTTAAGTCTTGTGATTTTTTCAAGACTGAATATTTCATGGACCATGCAGGCGCCGTTCCAAAGCAGCATGTTCCTTCCGGTGACCTTGTTCACCCATGCGCCGAGGTTCTTGTCGGGCGCAAAGATGATCTTCTGATCTTTGGGCAGGCTATCGACAATAGCCTTGGCGTTGGAGCTCGTGCAGATGATATCGCTCAGGGCCTTGATGCCGGCACTGCAGTTGATATAAGAAATCACAATATGGTCGGGATGCTGCTCCCTGAATTTTTTGAATAAGGGGGGAGGGCAGCTTTCGCTCAGGGAGCAGCCGGCCTTGAGGTCGGGTATAACCACCTTTTTAGACGGATTAAGGATCTTTGCTCCTTCGGCCATAAAGTGTACGCCGGCGAAGACGATCATGTCAGCATTGGTCTTTACGGCCTGTTGTGCCAAACCGAGGGAGTCGCGAATATAATCGGCTATATCCTGGATGTCCGGCTCCTGGTACAGGTGAGCGAGAATGATCGCATTCTTTTCCTTCTTTAGTTTTTCAATCTCGGCGAAGAGGTCGAGTGTGGGATCGAGGTCAAGGTCGAGGAATCCGTTTTCTTCGAGCTCATTCTGCGCTATCAACATTTGGTTATCCATATAATAATATATAGTATTCTTATTTTTTAATAATAGTCTATTACTATTATGAGTGTGAATTGGTGGATAAGAAACTCACGGTGAATTTGGTACAGTAAAATCTGTGCCTTATTCACAGTTTACACCCTTTCAATTCACAGCAAAGGTATTATTGCAGGCTCACTTCCAGGGCATATTAACACGGGTGTGCATAGAACGGACCTGAGTAAATAAACCATTCCATGAGATTTTTTTCCTGTGGATTATACGAGGGAAATCTCCGGGTTAATCAAGATAAATCTACTCGAAAACCGAAATGGGAAAATTCCTGTCCAAGTCCTAACGTTTCATATCACAGTTCCACAAAGATTACCCACAACAAAAACCGGTTGTTCACACAAAAATTTTTGAGGTTTTGATCACTCGTGAAAAAATGACGAGGGCTCGATCCTAACAAAAAATTAAATTCTTTTCATCCTCGAAAAACAGTGGGCAGATTAAAACAAAACCCTTGATTTTTGGGCATTCCAGCGGTTTTCCACATTTTGTGCATAGGAGGAATTCCCCTA
>DATMHB010000789.1:0-6255 GCA_035555175.1 Flavisolibacter sp.
AAATCCCTATCGAACGACAAAGCTTACTACCATTCACTCTTTCTCTTTCTGTTTCTTTCTTCCCTTCGCTCTCGCTCTGTTTCTCGCTCTGTCGTCCGCTGTGTTGCTGCCGTTTATAAAATCCGGAAGAACCCGGCCGACAGCAACGTCAAAAAAGAAAAAAGTGGATGTATTATCCTTTCTTTTGCCCGAAATACTTCATGAGATCCGTAATTGCCTTTACGCTTTCAAATGGTAAGGCATTGTACATAGAGATCCTGAAGCCGCCGGTTGTGCGGTGGCCTTTCACGCCAATCATGCCTTCTTTTTCGCATAAGGAGAGGAACTCTTTTTCTACCTCCGGATCCGCTGCCACGAAAACAGCATTCATCTTACTGCGGTCTTCCTTTGCCACTGTGCCCCTGAAAACAGGCAGGGCATCGAGTGTATCATAAAACAAGGTAGCTTTTGCATTGTTCCTTTTTTCTGCCTCCGGAACGCCGCCATTTTGTTTCAGCCAGCGCAGCGTAAGAAGGCAAACATAGATGGCGAATACAGGCGGCGTATTCAACAGCGATCCCGCCTCTATGTGGTTGCGATAATCCATCATGGTGGGGAGCTGCCGGGATACTTTCCCAAGGCATCTTTTATTGACCACGACTACGTTCACACCCGCGGCACCAATATTTTTCTGTGCTCCCGCATAGATAAGATCAAATTGATTAAAATTGATCTGGCGGCTTAAGATATCACTGCTCATGTCGGCCACAAGCGGAACCTTTTTATCATAAAAAATGGAAAGGTCCTGCCACTGTGTACCATACACAGTATTGTTTGTCGTAAGGTGCAGATATGCTGACGCCGGATGGGGATTGAATTCTTTTGGTAAAAAACTGTAGTTGGCTTCTTTCGAACTGCAAACCACATCTACGGTTCCAAACAGCCTGGCTTCTTTGATGGCTTTAGCGCCCCAAATGCCGGTGTCGGTATAAGCCGCCCTTGACTGTTGATCGAGCAGATTCATAGGCACCTGGAAAAATTGCGTGGATGCACCGCCGTGCAGGAACAGGACTTCATGTTCCTGGTCGAGCTGCATCAATTCCTTCAATGTGTGGATCGCTTCATCCATCACTGCACCAAAAGTTTTCGTGCGGTGGCCGATCTCCAGGATGGAGAGGCCCGACGCATTATAGTTAACAAGCGCCCGGCTCGCTTCTTCGAAAACCTCCTTTGGAAGAATAGAAGGACCTGCACCAAAATTATGAGGGCCGTGCCCCGTCAGGGAATTCTTTCTTGATACTTCTACCGTTTTTGCAGAATCATTCATGTTATTGCATTACTCTGCAAATGTAAACCAAGAAGCTGAATGCCCTCCGGCGATATGGAGCTTATACCGGCCTGTTTTAGTTTGTTCCTACTTAATCTTCTTTTCGTCCGATGATGTTTCCATTGCGCCACGACCGGTTCAGCTCTTCAAAGGCCTTGCCGTCTTCGTCACTGGATACGATACCGGTCATTTCGGCTAGTTTCGGCTGACCTGCCTCAACCCAGGCCGTAAACCAGAAAGAGGCCACTGAATAGATCGATAGTCGCATGCGGCGCTCGATCATTCCATTAAGCAGCATATCGTAAGCGCTCGAAAAAGCACTTGAATATTGTTTTACCAGCGTCTCATTTCTTTTTTCAAATGCAAACTTCTGATCCGGTGAAAAGCTGGCCGTAAGTTCTCTTTCGCGTGTAAGCACAGTGTCTGCGGCCGCTGCACTTTCCAATACCCGGTTCCAGATATAAGGGAGGGGCTGCTCAATAAAATCCGCTTTGCCAATGAAAAAATCCCACGACGAGGCAGACAGCAATTCCGGTATCCTGCTTTCCCAGAATCCATGTATGCCCTGCTGGCCGGTGAGCTGCCCATTATGGTTGCTGCTGGCATGAAGCGGTACATGGGCATCAGCGATATAATGTCCGATCTCAGCAGAGAGCTTGAGGATCTTCGGCCCATCTTTTTCCTTGAAGGCATTGACGAGCCTCCGTTCCATCCTTTCGATCCACCAGGGAACGATGCCTGCAGCCATCAGGCTGTCTTCAGAAAATTTCGCCACGGCCTCATCCCATTTTCGCGGGAGGGCGCTGTAAGGGTAGGGGCCATAGCGATCGATATCGATAAAATGCCTTGTTCCTTCCTGTGCCACCGCATATCTCCTCTTATCCGGATCCACCGCATGTTCGCTGAGGAAATCAATATGCGGCTTATAGAAGGCAATCATTTCGGGAGGCAGTAGAAATACTGCATAGTAATTGATCTTCTGGTGCGCAAAGAATCCCCAGGCATAGACATACTTCGTTGCAAGCAGAACAACCAACACAAGAACAGTCTTTTTCATTTCCGGGTTTTTGCTGGCAAGTACCGGAATAAATGGAGTAAGGACAAAGGAAAAGAATCAGGAGAATAAGTTTTTTTCCACGCACCAGGCATTGAAACAACGCTTACATTTTGTTTTCTTCGCTCTGCGTTTCAGTAGCCTGCTTTGCCGCGTGTGCATCGATATGGTGTTCAGTGGTAGACAGGATGGTGACGCCGCCGCTTAAGGCAAATTTCATCGCTTCAGTGGCATTTATATCAATGATCGGCTTCACGCGCGACCTTGGCAAAAGGTAAACATTTCCGGCTATCGAATAAGACATCGGAATATACACCGCCACATAATCGCTGAATCCGAAATCGGCCGCCTCTTCCTGCGTAATGAAGCCGACACGCCAAACATCATTGTCATCGATATTGGCCAGTACCGGCTTGTTAAATTTTTTCTTTTCACCGGCAAATGCTTCAAAAAAATCCTTCACTGTCGAATAAATGAACCTGATGCCCGGTGTTTTCGCCAGCAGGCTGTCGAACAGGTTGAACATGCGGTTCTTGATAAAAAAAGAACTGAGATAGCCGATCAGGCAGATGGCCACGATGATGATCAAAAAACCAAGGCCGTAATTCCTGATATAGATCTTTCCATCTTCGCCTTTCTCCGTAAAAATGGGAAGCAGGCTGTCGACGGAAGAAACGACCCAGTAAACAGCATACAGCGTGATGGCGATGGGCGCGATGACGAGTAAGCCCTGCAAAAAATACTGAAATAATTTACTGAATTTAAAACCTTCTGATCCTGAAGACGGTGCATCATTCATAGCGCAAAGTTAATCCAGCCGCTCATGGATAAAAATGCCCTGTTAATAAAAATATTTGTCGGAAACTTTGGTAACGAAAAAAGTTTCCTTAGTTTTGCGCCCGCAGATGGACCCAAAAGAAAGAATATTATTGAAATCGAACGAGTTGTTCAACCGTTACGGTATCCGTTCCGTATCCATGGATGACATCGCCACGCAGCTCGGCATGTCGAAAAAAACACTCTACCAATACTATGTCGATAAGGATGAACTGGTGAATGCCGTATTCGATATTATTCTGAACAGTAACAAGTCGCAATGTCTCGAATGCAGCAAGAAAGGCGAGAATGCCATCCACGAGGTCTTCCTTTCCTTCGACATGATGCAGGACATCCTCACCAGCATGAACCCTTCTGTTCTTTTTGACATGCAGAAATACCACCCTTCTGCGTATAAAAAGTTCCAGGACTTTCGCAATGGTTTCCTGTATAAGCTGATAAGGAACAACCTCGAGCGCGGCATCAGGGAAGAGATCTACCGTCCGGAAATTGACACGGACATTCTTTCCAAATACCGGCTGTTCAGCGTACTCCTTTCATTCGATCCGGAAGTATTTCCTTCCAACAAAACGAACCTTGTATACATCGAGCAACAGCTGCTCGAGCATTTTTTATACGGCCTTGCTACTTCAAAGGGCGAAAAACTGATCCAGAAGTACAAGACCCAGCGAACAAAAAACACTGTAAGATGAAAAAGAGACTAAGGGGGATCGTGCTGTTAAGCCTAACTGTCCTTGCCCTGAACGCGCAGGCGCAACGCCATGAATTCACGGCCGCGGATGCTGTTGAATATGCGCGTAAGAACAACACACAGGTAAAGAATGCACTTCTGGATGTAAAGATCCAGGAACAAACGAACCGGGAAATTACGGGTTCGGCCTACCCGCAGATCAACGGTAGCCTCAATGCCACCGACTATCTCAGTATTCCAACCAACCTGCTGCCGGGAGAACTGGCCGGACAACCGGCGGGTACTTATATCCCTGTAAAATTTGGAACAAAATTTATCCAGAGCGGCGGCGTGAGCCTGCAGCAAATATTGTTTGACGGACAGGTATTCGTCGGTCTCCAGGCAAGAAAGACGGCTATCGCGTTCTCTCAGAAAAATGTTGAAGTGACCGAGGAAAACATTAAGACGAATATTTACAAGATCTATTATCAGCTGGCTGCAAGCGACAATCAGCTCAGGATTCTCGATGCCAACATCGAACGGGTTCAGAAGTTATCGAACGACACGAAGAAAATGTTTGAGAACGGTTTTGCGGAAAAGCTTGATATCAGCCGCATCGATGTGCAGCTCGCCAATTTAAGAACGGAGCGGCAGCGCGCACAGAACACGATCAATAATGGTTACCTCGGTTTAAAAGTGCTGATGGGCATGCCTGTGAACGATACGCTGATCCTCACAGAAAAAATAAACGAGGACAATATCAGGAGCGGTGTGCTCGATGCTGCCGCCTTTAATTATCAGGACAGAAAGGATTATCAGTATGCTGAACTGGGCAAGCGCTTGAACGAATACAATGTACGGCGTTATCGGCTTACAAAGATCCCGACCGTTTCTTTGAACTCAACTTTCAATGTTACAAGACAGTCCAACAAATTTGGCTTCGGCGGACCCTGGTATCGCACCGCATTGATCGGGCTCAATGTGAACGTGCCCATCTTCGATGGCTTTGCAAGGCGCGCACGGATACAGAAAGCGCAACTTCAGCTGGAACAAAGTCTCAACAATATTGAAGGTCTTAAGCAAAACATTGACCGCGAGGTGCATGAAGCTATCAACAATTACAGCAATGCACTGGCAACGCTTAATAACCAGAAGCGTAACATGGAGTTGGCCGAACAGGTGTATGAACAAACCCGGCTGAAATTCCAGAACGGCATTGGATCCAATACGGAGATCACTTCTGCGCAGTCAGACCTTCAGGTGGCGCAGAGCAATTACATTCTTGCCATCTACGATGCGATAACAGCCAAGATCGATTTCCTGAAGGCAACCGGAAAACTCCCATAAAATGAAACCTCAAACCATTGCAATAAAAATTGACGTCATGAAACGGAATTTATTTGGATTGATCTTTTTGACCCTTGTCCTGGCATCGTGCGGGAACTCAAAAAAGGACAATGCAGGCAAGCTCAATGATAAAAAGGCAGAACTCGCCAAGCTCAAAACGCAGCAAAAGGAAATCAACGCTAAGATCGTAAAGCTCGAGGGCGAGATCGCGCTCCTCGATACGAATGCAGCGAAAAATGACAATCCGAAGCTGGTAGCCGTCGGTTCGATCAGTTCCGGTGGGTTCAGTCATTTTATAGAAATCCAGGGCAAAGTGGATGCACAGAATATCTCGTACGTGGCACCTCCGAATGGAACTGGTGGCATCGTTACCGCGCTCTATGTCAGGCAGGGGCAGTATGTGAACCGTGGACAAACGCTCGCGAGGCTGGATGACCAAATGATCCGCCAGCAGATCGAGCCATTAAAAGTGCAGCTTGCAGCTGCTGAAGATACTTACCGCCGCACCAAAAACCTTTACGACCAGGGAATTGGCACTTACCAGAGCGTGCTCAATGCAAAGACGCAGATGGAAAGTCTACAAAGAAATATAGGTGTCATTCAGAAACAGGCTTCGCTGATGGTAGTCACCGCTCCTAATTCTGGTGTCGCTGATAAAGTGAATGTAAGAGTGGGAGAGATGTTTGTTGGTGCCACGGCCGCTGGTCCGCAGATCAGCATCGTCAACACGAGTGATCTGAAAATTACGGCGGAAGTGCCTGAAAATTATCTGGGCCGTGTGGGCATGGGTTCAGTTCTCGAGATCATCATCCCCGAGGAAAATAACCGTACCATCAATGCGACCGTGAATGTTGCCGGCAAGGTGATCAACCCCAATACAAGAACATTTACGATCGAAGCACGCATCCCTCCATCCGCCAACCTGAAGCCGAACCAGCTGGTGAAGGTGCACATCAAGGACTATGGTAACAACAATGCCATCACCATTCCGATGAACACGCTTCAGAATGACGAGGCTGGCAAATTCGTTATGCTGGCGGT
>DATMHB010000790.1:0-6588 GCA_035555175.1 Flavisolibacter sp.
GTAAACTGGATGGACGAGCAACCGCTGACACCAGGCAAGAACTATCTGTTGCAACATGGCGTGAACGTGGTGAAAGCAAAGATCGTTGCGCTGAAAAGCCGGCTCGATATTGAGACCATGGAAGAAGTGGAAAGCGTTTTACAGTTCAAGCTTAATGATATCGGACGCGCAGTGATCAAAACAGCAAAACCTATATTCGCAGACCTGTATAAGGACAATCCAAGAAATGGATCCTTTATCCTGGTTGACGAGTTTACCAACAACACGGTGGCAGTTGGCTTCATCGAAGCGATCTAAAAGTTGAATGGTAGAAGGCGCTCCTGCTTTTTAAGAGCAGGAGCGCTTTTGTTCAGTACATCGTTAATTCAGGCTGTACTTTATCTATATAACCCAGGATGCCGCCTTGTAAATTATACAGGTTGTCAAATCCAAATTTTTCCTCGAGCTGCCTGATGGCCTTTGCGCTTCTTCCGCCCATTTTACAATGCACTACCACTTTTTTATTTCGGTTGAACCGGCCTTCCCGTTCAAGCACTGTGCCGAGCGGGATCAGTTCGCCGCCGATGTTTACGATCTCGAATTCATGTGGCTCGCGTACATCCACCAATTGAAAATGTTCGCCACGTACCTGCCAGTCGTACAATTCTTCAGGGCTGATCTCTTTTATTTTCCTTTCCACAGTTTTTAATCCGCAGAACTGTTCATAGTCGATAAGATGCGTGATGGTAGGATGATCACCATTCAATGGGTTCGATGGATTGCGCTTGATCTTAAATGTTCTTGATTCAAAGTTCAGCGCATCGAAAATGTAAAACCGTCCGCTCATTGTTTCTCCAATTCCCGTGACAACCTTGATCACTTCAAGTGCCTGCAGGCTTCCGATGATGCCTGGAAGAACGCCGAGCACGCCGCCTTCTGCACAACTGGGCACAAGGCCCGGAGGCGGGGGCGTGGGATAGAGGTCGCGGTAATTTGGACCCAGTTCTCCATTGCGGTCGCGGTAGTTGAATAGCGATACCTGGCCTTCAAACTGGAAAATCGATGCATATACGTTGGGCTTGCCCAGCAGAACACATGCATCGTTCACAAGGTATCGTGTTGGAAAGTTGTCGGTGCCGTCCGCCACAACATCGTAATCCCTGATGATATCGAGTGCGTTGGCCGAGTTGAGCTGGAGGTCGTAGACCTCGATTTTTATGTGCGGATTCAGAGCGCTCAGCCGCTGGCGCGCGGCCTCAACTTTTGGTAAACCAACCTCGTTTACGCCGAAGAGCACCTGACGTTGCAGATTGCTGTCATCCACACGGTCGAAATCGATAATGCCAATCGTTCCTACACCTGCAGCGGCGAGATACAGTAATGCCGGGCTTCCCAGTCCGCCCGAGCCGACAACAAGAACTTTTGCCGCTTTTAATTTCTTTTGTGCTTCCAGTCCGAATTCGGGAATGATGATGTGCCGGTCGTAGCGGCTTAGTTCTTCTTTTGAAAAATGAATATGATCCGTGTTCATGGTTTGTGTTTTAATGTTGAATGCCTCCGGCAATGGCCGGTACAATGCTCACTATCGTGTCTTTGCCAACCTGAGTTCTTTCCGACTGCAGATTGCGGATATCGTCCTCGCCGACAAAAATGTTGACAAATGAGCGGATGCGTCCCTGTTCATCGAGCAAATGTTTTTTAAGATCAGGGAAGTTCAGCGTAAGCTCGTTTATTACTTCCGCCACGTTTGATGACGATACCGTAAGTCTTGAATTGTTATTCGTAAACTTTCGCAGCGGTGTTGGAATGATGATCGTTGCCATTATAGTATTTGTTGATTGATTGATCTGTTTTTAAATATTTCTTCTTCAAACTGAAAATCTTCATTGAGCCTCCAGGAACGGATGTCATCCAATTTCTTTGAGCGGACCGAAACGATCACATAGGAAAAATAGGGTTGGGCGGCGGCACGGTCGTGTTCGGAAGGAACCGCCGGATGATCGGGGTGCGAGTGATATACACCGAGCAGCTGCAATCCTTCCCGGTCAGCCAATAGTTCCGCCTGGATATAATCTCTCGGCGCTATTTCAAATCTTCGCCTTTTGTCGCCTTCCCTTGAATTATCCACCACGAGAATCGTTGAAACGGTCCGCTGCAGGTCTTCTTCGCGGCCCAATAAAAATCCGCAGCACTCGTCAGGGAACGTCCTGATCGCATCTGCTGTCATTTGCTCGAGCGCCAGTTTTTCTATCGTTAACATTAGATGATTTTATTAATGATCTCACTGTATTTATCTGCATTGTCAGGAAGAAGGGTTACTATTTTTCCTTCTTCAAGTCGGTCAATCATCTTCAGTGCTCCTGCAAGGTTGGCTGCGGAGGAGGGGCTGAGTAGAAGACCTTCATAACGTGCAGCTTCTTTTACCACTACGTAAGCTTCTTCCGTCGTGATCTCGATGGAATCATCAGCAAGCTGCGGATCATAAATGCGGGGGATCACTGCAGTCTCCAGGTGCTTCCATCCTTCGAGTCCATGCAGGGCTGAATCCGGCTGAAAGGATATAAGCCGGACATGAGGCGCGATTTCTCTTAGCCGTCTCCCCGTTCCCACGAAGCTTCCTGTGGTTCCAAGCCCACAAACAAAATGGGTAACGTGGGGCAGGTCGGAGATGATCTCCAAGGCAGTAGTGTGGTAGTGTGCCTTCCAATTGTTATCGTTAACGTATTGGTTTGCGTAAAAATATTTTTGCGGGTAGCTTGCCGCAAGCTCTGCCGCCACTGCCTGTGCTCCGTCTGTGCCTTCATATTTTGAAGTGAAAATGATTTCGGCGCCGAGAGAATGGAGGATATCCTTCCGCTCTTTCGACGCATTTTCAGGCAAGCAAAGTGCAATGCGGATCCCAAGCGCGGCACCAATAGTAGCATAAGCTATTCCGGTGTTGCCGCTGGTTGCGTCCAGCAAGGTGTTGCCTTCATGCAGTTCACCTTTCTCTATAGCGTCCAGAATGATCCGGTACGCAGGACGGCATTTCACACTTCCTGAGAGTTGTTTCCATTCCTGCTTTGCCCAAAGCTCGATCCCATTTTTTTGAAACAGGTTTTTTATTCTGACAAGCGGCGTGTGCCCAACCTGTTCACCTAACCGCTTTACTCTTGTTAGTAGCGACGCATCCTGCTGATGAATGATCATAATCCAAATTAAAAAAGCTCCACATGGTGGAGCTTTGCTATAATAAAATCTATATATGCTAATTACTGCCCACCATAAATAATATGCTGCTGACAACAACAAGCGATATGGCAGGTCTGTTTTTTCATGAGCACTAAAGATACGTGCATCTTCAATCATTCGGCATTGAACGAAATCATAAAATATTCAAAATGATTTTTGCAGCGTCCGTTCAAATGAGGGTGGTTGCAGGAAATACGGAAAAAGATTCGTGGCCCCACCCATAATTTTTTTGCTATCGGGACGTTTGAACTGATCCTGATCACCCGCATTGCTCTGCATTGAAAATCAGAATGATGATTTACCGTAAATCCTGAATCAAAATGCATTGAGACTTCTACTAGGATTTTCTACCCGTTGCGCTTGCAAGAAGCGCAGTATGGGGAAAAATTTATGAGGATAGTGCATGGAAAATGAGCGGGTTGCGGATTATCTGCCGTTTTCGGGGCCTTGCCCCCGTCCCCCTGTTTTCATACTTCGGTATTCACCCATTGTCCTTTGTTGGGTGTGGGCGTAGTTTTATCCTGTTATCAGAATTGTGAGAATCGCTAAACCTAGCCTATGAGAAAATTTTACCTGACTAACCTCATCATGAGCACTGTGCTGATTGCCTCAGGAATCTTTTCTTTTGCCCAGTGCCCCGCAGGCAGTGCCACCGCAACTGTCAACTGGGACAATCTTGAATATCTTTCCCAAACGGGTAACTACGCTGCCTTTGTAACGCCGGCCATGATGCAAACCCAGAAATTTACAATTGGTGTGAACAGGGTCACCATCGGTATGCCCGCTACATTTACAACCGCCGGTACGAATACGATCAATACGGCTGAATTGGGTTCCTACGGAACGGGCGCTGATGTCGAATACAATGGATCGGGGTCGATCACGATGAGCTTCGATGCACCTGTAAACAATTTTCAATTCAGTCTTTACGATATCGACTCTTTGCAAACGGTAAAGGTTACTGCTACAGATGCGTCGGGTACACCTTTAAATATTGCGATGGCTCCGGCTGCCGGTGTTATACTTGTCGTTTCAGGTAACAATGGAACGGCTCCTTCAAGCACAACCACCGCGTCGGGTTTAGCGCATACAGATACAAGGGGAACTTTGAACATCTCTATTGCAGGCAATAGCCCTTCCGGTACCGGCGGCGTTAAGAACGTGGTCATCACCGTCAGCAATGGCAAATTCTGGATGTCGGATCTCACGGCTTGCGTATCCGGAACGTTCCCTGTTAACTATTTTATTTCTCAAAAGCCATGGCAGGGACAGCCGGGTTATTATCTGGTGACACCCGATAACAACTCTGTTTATTTGCTCAACCCGTTGACCGGCGTTGCGCAGTGGATGTTCACGGAGCCTGCTTCGCCCTGGCTTAACTCGCTTGCTTACGATCCGGTGAACCATTTCGTTTATTATGTGATGGACCATTCATCGCCCGTAAGTACCAACAAGTCTTTGAAGAAATATGATTTCAATACGGAAACGATCAGCACTGTTATTCCCGATATCACCACGCTGGGTATTCCCCTTTTCGATATCGTGGTGGAGTCGGCAGGCGCTGCATTTTACAATGGTTCCCTGTTCCTTGGAATAGAAGGTACAAACAGTGGAAAGAACTCGAACCGTAAGTCAATGATCTGGAGGATCGATTTCGATGCGGCACAAAATCCTATCCAGGCCGCAATGGTGTTTGCTCAAAAGACCGACGATGGTGCGGGTAAGCTTATGCATGACTGGGGTGACTTTACTATCAAGGATGGTATCCTTTATGACTTCAATACGGGTAACTCCGGTACAACATCGCAGTTCGTGCATTTCAATATGCAAACAGGTAACACCACTATTTACAACACGAATGGTAACCCTGCGCCCATTCAGGCCGGACAAACCTGGGACGGTAGTATTTACTGGACCGGCGGCCAGGGATCTGAGACCGGCCGTGTTGCCAAGTACAATGAGAACGGTACCATTGGTGTCAAGATCGTGGCTACCGTTACTGCCTGTTCTCCTGCATGGGTAGGAAGAGCGGGAGATGCTTCTGACCCATTCAGACCAAAGAGTGATTTCGGTGATGCACCCGATTCTTATGATCCGGTTGCAGATGATAAGGCCACCCACGAATACGATTGTAACCTCCGTCTTGGTGCCACTTACGACCGCGAGTGGGATAAGACGGCTTCAGCAACCGCAACGGCTGATGGAACAGACGAAGACGGCATATCTACTGTTACGGTACTTAGTACCGGGGTGGTGAACTATATTCAGCAAGTGTCGGTGTATAATAATACCGGCGCGAATGCAACGCTGATAGGATGGATCGACTATAATGGCAATGGAGTTTTTGAGCCTGTTGAAGGCAAGTCGGTAACGGTGCCAACGAACGCTGCGATGCAAACGATCACCTTAAGCTGGAGCGGAATTCCTGTTACGGTGCCCGCCGGTAATACAACCTTCATGAGGATCCGCATTACTTCGGCTGCCAATGCTATGACCGTAAACAATCCTACACACTGGTTTGCCAACGGAGAGGTGGAGGACTATCCGGTTCCCGTTGATTATATTCTTCCTCTGAAGATTCTTTCCTTCACGGCTGCGCCCGACGGAGACAACAAAGTAGTGCTGAACTGGTCAACCGGTAAGGAAGTGAACCTTAAAGGCTACGGAGTGGAACAAAGTGCAGATGGTGCTAACTGGCACAGCATCGGCTTTGTAAGCAGCTATTCGGACAACAAGGCCCTTAATAATTACAGAAGCTTTGATATCGATCCTTCTGCTGGTAAATCTTATTACCGCCTGAAGCTGATGTATACTGACGAACATTTTGAATACAGCGATATGCGTATGGTAACCTGGAGATCGAGGAACGCGTGGATGAGGGTAACGCCGAACCCCGTGCAGGACCATGCGACCCTTGAATTCAGCCTCGACCAGGCCCAGACCGTTCGCATACAATTGATCGGAGGCAGCGGCGCTATGGTGGCTACAAAGTCCATGGCCTCAGTAAAAGGGTTGAACCGCTTCAATATGGACGAATTGAAAGGTCTTGCAAAAGGAATTTATATCGTGCAGGTCGTAACTACTTCCGACGTGCTCGCCACTAAACTCGTTATAGAATAGGTATGGCTTTCAGATTAGATGGTTATCTTAACAAAAGAGGCGAAAGCCTCTTTTTCTTTTCCACACCTTTGGCATTTCATTTCGAGCGGGTATGATGGCAGCGTTTTGCTTCGGTTTACGTTAATGCAATGATGTCGCTGCCCTTCACGGTGCTGTTCTTTTGCGGGCATTTTTTCTTTCGCACAAAACAACATTCGCCGGATCGATAGTTTCGCGAAAGCGATTGATGACGCAAACCCACCTTCGATCGCTGGCGAT
>DATMHB010000791.1:0-3479 GCA_035555175.1 Flavisolibacter sp.
CAGATATGGATCCCGGTCCGGGCGTGCAGATAATTACGCCGATCGGTGGCAAAGATGTTTTTGTAATGAAGCTTACCACGGATGGAAATCTGGTTTGGGTCAAACAATTCGGCGGTCCCGGCGACACTGTGGCCGAAACCATGGGAATTGATATCGATGGAAATGGGAATGTTTATACTTCCGGCATATTTATTAATACAGTTGACTTTGACCCAGGCACCGGCACGGCGAACCTTTCCACTTCCAATCACTGGGACGGTTTCATCAGCAAGCTCAATAGCAATGGTGATTTCGTTTGGGTGAAACGGATCGGAAATTTTTCCGCTACGCAAGGGAGCGTAGGCATGCGCCGAATCCAGACAGACGCTTCAGGTAATTGCTTTTTCTCCGGAACATTTGCCGGCAATTGTGATTTTGATCCGGGCAGCGGTCAATTCCTGCTGGCCTCATCAGGTTTAATGGACGGATTTATTGCAAGCCTCGATGCCAATGGCAATTTCAGGTGGGCCCGGCAGGTGGGCAATTCCGCACTCAATTATTATGTCAATCACCATTCCATTGCGATTGACGCGCATGATAATGTTTATACATCTGGTTCTTTTATCGGGACGCAGGACTTTGATCCCGGCCCCAATACAACGATCCTGTCTGCACCCGGTGGTACGATCCCCTATTTATTGAAGCTTGACCAGCAGGGCAATTTTGTTTGGGCAAAAAAAATCCCGGTCAAGGGCACCGGTTCTGGTGCGGATGTTACCGTAGACAATACCGGGAATATTTATACCACAGGCAATTATATTGGAGATGTTGATTTTGGGCCAGGACCTGGCATCACCAGTTTTACAGGTTTGTACGACGAAACCATACTGACAAAATTCAGTCCGAATGGAGATCTCATGTATGCCGCTCCCTTCCTGCGCGGTGCCGCAGGCGGTTACTCGCTAGGGCGCAGACTCGTATCTGATAATGCCCTGAACCTTTATATCGCAGGCTTCATGTATGGGACCGTTGATTTTGATCCGGGGCCGGCAGTTCTTGATGCAACCATTTTCGGCGAAAGCCCATACGTGCTCAAGCTTGGCCGGTGTAAGAATGTGACCGCATCCACAGTTAAGGTCAGCACCTGTGATGCATACAATTTAAATGGCGAGAGTTATGATTCATCCGGAACCTATGTACAAACGATCCAGAATGTATCGGGCTGTGATTCGGTTATTACGTTGCAACTAACAGTCAACAGAAAATTCTCTGAACAATCCAAAACCATTTGCGAAGGCACGTCATTTTTCGCCGCAGGCGCCAACCAAACTAAAACAGGTACCTACGTGGACACTTTGCGATCTGTTCTGGGTTGCGACTCGATCGTCACAACCCGTT
This sequence comes from Flavisolibacter sp., assembly GCA_035555175.1. Taxonomy (GTDB): domain Bacteria; phylum Bacteroidota; class Bacteroidia; order Chitinophagales; family Chitinophagaceae; genus Flavisolibacter. The sequence continues at coordinate 1,378 of DATMHB010000791.1, forward strand.
TGCTTGTCAACTCGAAGCCTGCTCCTTCCTTGGGGGCAGATAGAAATATATGCGCAGGGACCACCTTAACTTTATCGCCCGGCGCATTTTCAACTTACCTGTGGCAGGACGGGACCACGCAGAATAATTTTACAATCACTGCACCGGGCGCTTACTTTGTGACAGTCGCCAATGCATTTGATTGCACGGCAACCGACACCATCCATATTAATGCTGTTATTCCGCTTCCAAAAGATTTCCTGCCTGCAATGGATAGTGTTTGTTCCTTCGACCCGATCAAGGTTGTGCCCTCTGGGAATTATTCAACTTATTTGTGGTCTACAGGATCCGCTCAAGAAACTATTGATGTTGATAAGCCAGGTAATTACTGGCTCAAGGTGCGGGATGCGAACGGTTGTTTTGGAATGGACACTATCATTGTGCTGTCGAAACAATGCATGATGGGCGTATATATCCCTACAGCATTCACGCCTGATGGAAACGGCCGTAATGACGTATTCAAAGCGATCATATTTGGTCACCCGAAATCATTCCGGCTGCAGGTTTTTGATCGTTGGGGAGAACTCATATTTGAGACCAGTGATCCGGCAAAGGGATGGGATGGTTCGGCAAAGGCCAAAATAAATCAGACGACTGTATTCGGATGGGCCTGTTATTACCAGTTCGACAAGGAAGCTGTCACAACAAAGAAGGGAACGGTTGTCCTGATCCGGTGACAAGGGCCAATGAGATTATGTTTTGGCAAAGGATTGTTGCTTGCGCGTCGAATGATTCTTCGGCACCTTAGTCTGCCCCATTTGAGCTAATCTCGCGATTGAAATCAGCTGCCCGACTGATCTCCTACAAAAAACTGCGGCATAGACCTTTCTTTTATGAATGGACCATTAAACCATTGCGCGACACTCTTAAAATGAATTTGGTTCCTTCCACGCATATTAAGCATAGATCCCCCGACGGACTTCTCGTTCTCAATGTCCTGGTTCTTGAAAAACTGCCACTGGGGCTTACATAACATAGAAACCCCTGTCTATACAGGCTGTTCCAGTGCCGCTACAATGGGGATCCTTACGCTCAGCAAGCACCCCCTATGAAGAGCGGTGTCCAGGTGAACTGTGCCCCCAAAAACCTTTACCCGGCTCGTAATGTTATTGAGTCCCATCCCGTTTGTTTTAATGCTACTGTCAAACCCCTTACCATTATCCTTTACGGTGAGCAGGACGTCGTTACCCTGTTGGCATAAGAAAACCCACACTTTTGTAGCTTCCGCGTGCTTTATGATGTTATTTATTTGCTCCTGTAAGATTCGGTATAAGGCCAGTTTCTGACTCATCACTAATGGCACCTGAAATCCAATATGATCAAATTCAAATAATACTGTTGTTGAAAATCCCACCGTTTCAATCAGTGCATCGATCGAATCGATCAATGAGCGGGTGCCCAGCGTAGGGGCTGAAAGTTGATGCGAAAGATTTCGAATTTCTGTAATTGAACTATTGACCAAAAGCATACTCCGGGGGATCAATGGATTGTTCTCCTGCTGAGCAGCCATTTCCAGGTAAAGTTTAACGGTGGTCAAAACCTGGCTCACATTATCATGCATCTCTTTACCGATCCACGCCCGCTCCCGTTCCTGTATAGCAATCATCTGCTCTGTCAAAAGGCGCTCGTACCGCTCTTTCTCCTCCAGCAATCGGTCTGAGGATCTGCCACGATGTAGGAGGATGATGGCAATCAAAACAGAAAACAGCAGGACCAGTACAGAAGTAACGATCCGGGGTACCAAGAATCGCACCTGTCGGTCAGCATAGCCGGCCAGGATTTCGTTTTCAGCACTGCCCACCGTTGCTATGATTGGATAATCTTTAAGCTTACGATAGCTGAACCAGGAGGGAATATGGCGGATGGCGTCGGGGGCAAAATAAAAGCTGTCCGCATTTCGGGCCACGTGAACAAACAACGGGCTGCTGCGTATGTCTTCACCGGAACTTTCTTTGGCACCTGTTCTCCTGGCATAGGTAATTCCGTCGGGCGCAATCAGCGAGAGGATATCATTGGGTAAAAGCCTTGCCTGCGCATAAAAGGAAGTGAATCTGGAGGGCAAT
>DATMHB010000792.1:0-3654 GCA_035555175.1 Flavisolibacter sp.
CACTTCATCGCTTTTCTGGTTTATGAAACGCATGATCAGTATGCGGAAAAACTACCGGGCATTCAGCCGCGGCGATATGAACTTCATCCAGGTAGATAACCCAAAGATCCTGGCCTTTACGAGAACCTACGGTGATGAAACGATCCTGGTGCTGTCCAACCTTTCTAAATATGCACAACCTGCAGAAATTGATCTGAGACCTTTTAATGGTTATGTGCCTGTAGAAATCTTCAGCAAAAATCCGTTTCCCGCCGTAAAAGAAAACACGCCTTATTTTTTTACACTCAGTCCGCATTCGTTTCATTGGTATTTGTTGCATAAGACCGGGGTGAAAAAAGAAGAACTGAGCACGCTGCCCAAAATACAGATGCAGAACTGGACGGCAGTGATAAATGGAGAATGGAAAGCAAAACTGGAGAACACACTGCTGCCGCCATGGCTGTCAAAAAGAAAATGGTTCAAAGGCAGGGGAAGAAAAATATTTGCCCTCACGATCAGGGAAAATCTGGCGGTTACACTCGACGGTGAGCAGGCCCATCTCTTTGTTGTCGAAGCTGCCTATGAAAGTGGTCTTCCTGAAACCTATCAACTCTCGATTGCTTTTATTCATGGTGAAGAAGGCCGACGCATCAGCACCGAATATCCGGAGGCTATTATAGCGCAGCTGGAAGCTGAAGGCAGGGACGGCTTTCTGTGCGATGCATTTTATCTTCCTGCCATGCACCGTTATCTTATCGGGAATGGAGAGGAGGACGCTCAAGGCAAAGGAGGTGTCATCCAGTTGGTTTTTAAAAAAGATGCGGAGACGGCTCTGAAATCGAAGAAAGATATTGTTACAAGAATGCATAGCGGTGATGAGAACAATACTTCTATCAATATCGATAACCGCTTTTTCCTGAAGATCTTCAGAAAGATCGACCGTACCACCAATCCCGACGTGGAAGTAAGCCAATTCCTTTCCGAGGAGGCCTTATTCGATCATGTGCCGGCCTTCCTGGGTGTGGTGCAATGGAAAACTGATAAGGAACCCCTGGTACTTGCGTTAATGCAAACGCTCATAGAAAATCACGGCGACGGACACTCGTATATGATCGAAAGGATCAACAATTATATTGAACGGATCCTGGCTGCGCCGCGCGCCTCGATGGGCCCTGTCCAAAGAAATGGAACCGTCACTGATCCACGTTCGTTCGATGAACTGCCGGTGGAGCTACAGCAACTATTGGGCAACCGCGCCGCCGAACAGGCCAGGCTGATCGGCCTTCGTACCGCTGAAATGCACTTGCTGCTGGCCAATGCACTCAATAAAAAAGATTTCAAAGCCGAAGAATATTCTTTACACTACCAGCGGTCACTATTTTCGTCGATGCAATCACTGGTGAGGGAAACCTATCAAAGCCTCGACAGGAACTTCGCGAAGCTGCCTTCGCATTTGCAGCATGAATTAAAACAATTATCCGGCAAAAAGGAAGACCTGCTTAAACTGCTTCGTCGTATTTATTCCAAAAAACTGGACATCTGGAAGATCAGGATACACGGCACGTTTGAATTGAAAAAGCTGTTGATGACAGGGAGGGACGTGGTCATTCAGGATTTTGGAGGCAATCCTTTAAGAAGTTATAGCGAAAGGAGGATCAAGCGCTCGCCCATCCGCGATATTGCTGACATGATCCATTCATTTCATTATACGGCTTATGAAGGATTTTATAAGAATGATCATATCTCGTCAGAAGAGATCAGCAATCTGCTGCCTTTTGCAGATGTGTGGGCGCATTACATGTCGGGTTTCTTTCTGAAGGCGTACCTCGGACATGTGAAGGATTCGCCACTGGTGCCGCAAGACAAAACTGAATTTGAAATTGTATTGAATACATTTTTACTGGAAAAAGCGCTGGCCCATCTCAATTGGGAATTGAACAATCGTCCCGAGTGGGTGCGCGCACCCTTGCGCATTATTACATCGGTCATGGGCATCAGGGAATCGCAGCAGGTCGCGGCGCTATGAGAACTGCTTCATCTCCGAAACAGGATTGATGAAGCGGCTGAGGAAAGGAAAAACTTCGCGCTGTGATAAGATAGTGTACTGTGCGGCGGTATTGGCGCGGCCGATCTTGATGGTAAATCCTTTTTCGCGTATCGCCCTGAACATGTCCTCATCCGTGGCGTCGTCACCGATGCACAGGATAAAATCAGGATCCAGCTCACTCAGCATTTGGTTCGCGGCTGCTCCCTTGTCCACACCGATCATCCTTACCTCAAGCACTTTATTACCGTCTACCACCTGCAACGAGGTATTGGTGGTTAACTGGAGCAGACTGTTACGGAGTTCTCTGGAACGAACAAAGCCAAGTTCTTCGTTGGTGTTCCTGTAATGCCAGGCAAGCGTGCTTTTCTTTTCTTCGATGAACGAGCCCGGGCAACGGTCGACAAATAACTGCATTAGCGGACGTACCTGCTCTTTCCATTCCGTTTTGATGACTACCGATGATCTCCATTCCCCTCCCTTATGTTTGATGCAGGCACCGTGTTCCGCGATCATATTCAGGTTGATCTTTCCAAGCCATTTTTCAAGCGTGTCCACATCACGGCCACTGATGATGACCACTTCATTGGCAGGCTCCTTCGCGAGGTCGTTGAGCAGGCGGATCAATTCTTCACTCGGTGCTGCGAGCGAGGGAAGTTTCTGATATGGCGCCAGCGTACCATCATAGTCGAGGAGGATACAGCGCTTTGCAGACTGATGAAAGCGAGCGAGCATTTCTTTTATGTGTTCTTCTTTGAGGATATTCACTTTTAAAGCCTCCTGTTCCTTTTTTGTCACCTGGAGTTGATCCAGGAAATCGTTGATCCATTTTTGTACATCGTAAGCAGCCAGCCGACGCTGCATCAGTGAAAGCCTGGACCGTTGCTCGATGAGTGGCATCGTGAGCGCGGTGTGAATCGCCTCTGCTACTTCTTCAGTATCTGTGGGGTTCACCTGGATCGCTTCATTCAACTCGCTTGCGGCGCCGGTCAGCTCACTCAGGATCAGCACGCCCTTGTCGATACAACTGGCCACATATTCTTTGGCAACGAGGTTCATCCCATCTCGCAGCGGGGTAATGAGCGCCGCGTCTGCCGCCTGGTAAAGGGCACAAAGCTCTTCGAATGCCAGGTGGTTGTAACGGTAAATGATGGGCTGCCAGTGAAGCGTTGAGAATTTTCCGTTAATGGTGCTCACCTGCTCTTCAATGGTCCGCTTCATATCGTTGTAGGTAGGGATGGTATCTCGCGAAGGAATGACATTCAGGATGAACACCACTTTTTCACGCCATTCCGGATGAATGGACAGAAAAGAATCAAATCCGTCGAGGCGATAGCTGAGGCCCTTGGTGTAATCGAGCCGGTCAACGGAAAAAATGACCTTTTGATCATAAAATCTTTCTTCCAGCGCGGTACAAATTCCTACAACGGTTTCGTCTATGCACGCATTGCGGAACAATTGATAGTCGATGCCGATCGGAAACTGGTCGGCCTTTACCATCCGGTTCCCGTAATAAATATAATTGAACTGGCTTTCCACCTGAAGGATCATCTTCGCCGATTGGATAAAATGGTGCACATAATCCTGCGTGTGAAACCCGATGAGGTCCGCGCCCATGATGCCCTGCATCA
>DATMHB010000793.1:0-3962 GCA_035555175.1 Flavisolibacter sp.
CGTTTCTTCCACGAACCATTTTTGAATCGTGTTAATGGCATCGGCATGTTTGCTGAAAGGATAGGAATACTGGCTTTGCGCTTTCTTGTTTCCCGGCAGGCTGTTCAGCTCTTCATCGATATTTGCAATGCCGTCTTTCCATATTTCTTTTTTCCAATCCGGCGTTGGCATCTCGTCTTTAAGCACCCGTCCGTAACCGTAAAGCGTGGCCATCTGGCAGGACTTTTCTTCGATCGTCATTTTAGAGAGCAGGTCATCCACTCTAGCATCAATAGGCCGGCTCTGATCCTCAAAAACATCCATCACACCATTCTTGTTGAAATCTATCCATCCGCTGTGATAAATATTTTTCTGTTGGCCCATCGCTGCCATTGCGAAATAGCAGCAGGCAAGCGTTAGCAATTTTTTCATACAGTTTTGTCTGTGAAGATTTATGAAATTCTGATCACGCCGTTATAATGGCGAGGTTTCATCATCTCTTTCTCTTTCGTTATTCAATATCCCCCACTCCAAACCCCTCAACTCTGCTAATCCGCGCAGCCTTCCAATAGCAGAATAGCCGGGGTTGGTTTTCTTTTTCAGGTCATCCAGCATCTGGTGTCCATGATCCGGGCGCATAGGAATATTTATCCTTCTTCTTTTCATCATCGCTACAATTTCACTGACCACTGCGTACATATCAACATCACCTTCAAGATGGTTGTCTTCGTAAAAATCACCATGCTCGTTTCTTTTTGTGCTGCGCAGGTGAATGAAATTGATGCGGTCACCGAATTGCCTCACCATCGAAGGAAGGTCGTTGTCCGGACGAACACCGAATGAACCGGTGCAAAAGCAAAGCCCATTATTCAATGACGGCACCGCATCGGCCAGTGCCCTGATATCATCGGCAGTGCTGACCACGCGGGGCAGGCCCAGGATCGGATAAGGCGGGTCGTCGGGATGAATTACCATTTGAACATGGTGCTCATCCGCCACTGGAATCACCTGTTGTAAAAAATAAATAAGGTGCGCCCGTAATTTTTTTGCGTCGATCCCCTTGTATTCATCGAGGGCCTGTTGAAATTGTGCCAGCGTAAAGCTCTCTTCACTGCCCGGGAGGCCTGCAATGATATTGCGCTGCAACTGCAATTTTTCTTCGGTGCACATTTTTTCAAACCTTTCGCTGGCCCTTGCTATATCTCGTGCGGAATATTCTTTTTCGGCGTCCTGTCTTCTGAGCAGGAAAAGGTCAAGGGCAATAAAGGCCGCTTTTTCAAACCGGAGCGCCTTTGAGCCGTCCGGCATCGAAAATGAAAGATCGGTCCTTGTCCAGTCGAGAACCGGCATGAAATTATAAGTAACGGTTCTGATGCCGCAAGCAGCAAGATGCATTATCGTCTGCTTGTAATTACGGATGCATTCCTGAAAGTTTCCTGACTGGGTTTTGATCGATTCGTGCACCGGCACGCTTTCTACTACGGTCCATTTAAGCCCGGCCTTCTCGATCATGGTTTGCCGCTCGCGGATTTTCTCGATCGGCCAAACTTCACCATTAGGGATCTGGTGAAGTGCTGTAACAATGCCGGAGCATCCGGCCTGCCTGATGTCGGCAAGGCTCACGGGATCATCCGGGCCAAACCATCTCATAGTTTGCTGCATTCTGAATTCAGTAATCATCATCGTGGTTTAAACGCCGCCGAAAATAGAAAAGCCCCCGTCAACGCAGATCATTGCACCGGTTACAAATTGCGATGCGTCACTCAGCAACCATACAAGTGCTCCTTTCAATTCGTCGGGGTGCCCGAAGCGCTTGAACGGGGTTTGCCTGATCACGAGTTCACCCCTCTCCGTATAGCCCCCTTCGGGTGTGGTAAGCAGGTTGCGATTCTGTTCGGTAAGAAAAAATCCGGGGGCAAGTGCATTCATCCGGATCTTGTCGCCATAGCGGTTCGCCACTTCAACAGCGAACCACTGATTGTAACAATCAACCGCGGCCTTGCCCATATTATATCCAAGCACTTTGGTAATGGCCCTTTTTGAGTTCATCGAAGAAATATTCACGATGCTGCCTTTGCCAGTTTTGGCTATGGCTGCACCAAACACCTGCGTAGGCAATAAAGTGCCCCAGAGATTGATCTCCATCACTTTTTTCATACCCTCCATATTCATGCTGAAAATATCGTCGCCTTTTTGCAAAACGCCTTCAGGCATATTGCCGCCAGCTGCATTCACGAGGCCATCGATCTTGCCGAAATGACCAAGGGCTTTTTCTGCAGCGGCCTTCAATTGTTTTTCATTCATCACGTCGGCAACGAGCGCAAACGCACTGCCGCCGCGTTCATTGATCGCATCCGTGCGCTCACGCGCAACCTGTTCGTTTCTTCCCAGGATACCCACGGATCCCCCGGCTTCAACGATCGCATCTACAAATGACTTGCCGAGTATCCCGGTCCCTCCGGTCACGATCACTACTTTGTCCTTTAATGAAAAACTTTCCATCTGATTTCGTTTGATCAGGACGAAAGATGCCTCATTTTTATCAACCGCGTCCAAATATTCTGTTCTTTTTTTACGAAAACGTTATCGAAAACGTTTTCGGCAAGGTCAGTATATTTGAAGTCCAACAATCCGGTTGCTGAATATGGATCCTGTTAATCTGAAAAAACTCGCGGAGCAGTTGAGCCTTTCCGTATCGACTGTATCGAAAGCATTTCACAATAGTTACGATATCAACAAACAGACGAAGGACAGGATACTTGCCCTGGCGAGGGAGCTTAATTACCAGCCCAATCCTCTCGCCAGCAGCCTTCGAACACAAAAGAGCCGCACCATTGCCGTGATCTTGCCAGAGATTGCGAACAGTTTTTTTACACTTGCCATCAACGGAATTGAATCGGTGGCCCAGGAACTTGGATACCATGTATTGATCTATCTGACACATGAAGATCATTTAAAAGAAGTGGCTTTTACGCATCACCTGCAGAGTGGCAGGGTGGATGGGGTGATCATGTCGCTTTCGGACGGCACCAAGGGATGCACACACCTCGATAATTTAAGGCAGAAGGGTCTGCCGGTTGTTTTCTTTGACCGTATTTATGAAAAATGCGCCACCGCTAAAGTAACCACCAACGATTACGAAAGTGGTTATCAGGCCACACAACATCTGATCGAGCAGGGCTGCAAAAAAATTGCACACCTGCGCTTCGCTCAGGATCTTTCTATCAGCAAAAAGAGAATGGAAGGCTACATCCAGGCATTGAAAGATAACGATCTTCCGTTCCATAAAAAGATGGTGATCTTTTGCAACAACACCGAAGAAGATTATATTTTGATTAAAGAAGCATTGTCGTCATTAAAGCCCGACGGGATATTTTCGTCATTTGAAAAACTGGCCATGCATACGTATCAGGCGAGTGCAGCATTAAATATCCGGATTCCCGAAAATTTAAAGGTCATCAGCTTTTCCAACCTTGAAACAGCTCCGTTGCTCCATCCGTCGCTGACCACTATTACCCAACCTGCCTTTGAGATCGGTAAGAGGGCGGCCTCGGTACTCTTCCGCGCACTGGAGGACGGCACGGTCACTATTCCTGATGAGCATATCACTATCAACTCGGTGCTGATGAAGAGAGCATCCACAGCGAATTATTGACGCTCTATTCCAAGTCCTCAAGATAGTTGAGCCGGTAATAGCTGCGAAGCATTTCTTCCCTTTAGCCCGCAACATTTCCGACTCGCGTTAGGTTTCGACCGCAAGATGATCTTGCTCAACGCGAAATAAATATGGGTTTTGGACAGATTGCACCGGTGCACACTAGAAACGTCCGGCTTACTATCCTGTTCGGTCCAAATAATAGGTATAGATGTGCTTTCCCTCGCCCTGCTGATACATGTACACCATTTTGCTAATGATATTTTTCGCCGGATCGCCATACCATTTTTGCTTTTCTGCGCCCGATTCGTTCAATGAGGAAGAACCG
>DATMHB010000794.1:0-2315 GCA_035555175.1 Flavisolibacter sp.
TATTGAAATCAGGGAAGTCTATTTCCTGCTGGTTGTAATGAATGCCAAGTGGCGCTGTTACGTTCGAAAAGACGGGCTTTGGCGGTTGTTGGTTTTCGAAGCTATATTCTTCACCGGCGTCGCGGATCTTCATGGTCAGCACCTGGTCGGCCTTTACACTGCGCAGCACCTGCTTTTTCAGGTTCGGCCACTTCACTACCACCGAATCGATGGTATTGACGCTGCCGAGGCCAAAATGAGCTATCGCCTGAACGGTAGAAAGATATCCTCGGTACGGCGAGTTCTCATACACCTGCTGCTTGCCTTTATCATAATAAATTTCAGCCAACGCTCCGATGCCGTTGATGTTGGGGGATGCTCCTTCAAATTTGATCTGAATATAATGGTGTTTGTCATCAGATCCAGCAGTGGTGTTTTCATAAACAGATGCTGGATCATTGATGTTGTTGATCACCAGATCGAGGTCCCCGTCATTATCGAGGTCGGCGTACACCGCACCATTTGAAAAAGAAGGTTCGGATAACCCCCAGTTATTCGATTCGTCTGTGAAGCTGAGGTTCCCGCTATTTCGGAATGCATAGTTGTGCAGTTTCACCATTGGGATCTGCTCAAGGATTTCCTGTTTTGATGCCACGGATTTTGCATTCGCACGATACGTCATCAAGTCGTGGTCGGTAATATCTTTTGGAAAACCATTGGTAATGACAATGTCCCTGTATCCATCGTTATCAAAATCGCACACGACAGGCGTCCAACTCCAGTCTGTTTCTGCGACGCCCGCATAAAAGGCAATATCACCGAATAAAGGAAGCCCGCTACTATCTGCTTGCGGTGCCGTCCCTTCATTCAGTTGAAGCGTATTGCGGCCATACTGGTATTCATAATGATAGGCCTCATTGTTCATATAGGTTTGGTAGGCGTTGGTGGAGGTCATCATTTTTTTGCGCACATTATCGCCCGGCATCATATCTACCGCAATCACATCGGCAAGTCCATCGTTATTGATGTCGACGATGTCGTTGCCCATGGCTGAATACGAAGTATGTTTGAACACGCTGCCCGCCTTGTTCGTAAATGTGCCGTTCCTGTTATTGATCCATAAAAGGTCGTTCGTAAGAAAATCGTTGGTCACATATACGTCCTTCCACCCGTCCCTGTTGATGTCGGCAATATTCAATCCGAGTCCATACCCTTCTATGAGGATGCCCGCCTGCGCCGAAACATCCGTAAATACTGGATGTCCAAGAGCGCTGTCCCAGTCATTGCGATACAAACGGTCAGTCGTTGGTGCGCTGCCATCCACGATTTTTTTATGGTATTGGTTCGGGTACACATTTCCTTCTGCCATTTTGTTCGTCAGCACATAGAGATCAAGGTCGCCGTCATTATCGTAGTCGAAGAATGCTGCATTGGTGGTGTAGCCTGTGTCGGCAACATGGTATGCAGAAGCCTCGTCCTCGAATATTGGTACGCCATTCTTGTCGGGCCCCTTATTGATGAAGAGCATGTTGGCTCTCAACGCCGCATTTTTTTTAATAGATGCACAGACATAAATATCCATCAATCCGTCGTTGTTGATGTCTACTGCAGCGACGCCCGTATTCCATCTGTCCTTTGCCTCTATATGTGCAGCCGCGCTCACATCGCGGAACTCCATGTTCCCTTTGTTGAGATAGAGTTTGTTGCCGACTTCATTTCCGGTGAAAAAAAGATCCTGTAGGCCGTCGCGGTTAAAATCGCCCACTGCTATGCCGCCTCCGTTATAAACATATTCGAGGTCAAGGATGTTGACTGAATCTCTTTCCGTGATCAGGTTATTGAAATGAATTCCCGTTTTGTCGGCATCGAGCTTTTTAAAAGTTTTCACGCCACAGGATGAAAATATAAGCAGTAGAACGAAATAAAATGCGGTCCTTCTCATGGGATCAAACTTGACCAGGATAAATATAAATAAACAAAGAGACAGGCTACTGTCTCTTTGTTCTATTAACCTGATAAAAACAATTAATTAGTACCCGGGATTTTGGGTTAGAGCTGATGTGCCGCCTGAGCTTTCCAGGTCGATCTGCCTTTGTGGTATCGGGAAATATTCATTCTTTCCCTTTACAAAGGTAGCAGAAGCGTAGGCCACAGGAAGCTTCGGTCTTTCATAAGCAAGAAACTTATTGATCTCAACATCAGCGATACCCCAACGTACAAGATCAAAGAAACGATGGCCTTCCAGACCCAGTTCCAGTTTTCTTTCGAAACGGACTGCATTTCTGGCGAAGGTCTTGTCGGTCCAAACGGTTGGATAAGGCTTTTCGTTGTAGGTG
>DATMHB010000795.1:0-4162 GCA_035555175.1 Flavisolibacter sp.
GGCACACGGTGCAAAGGGACTGGAATTCGATTATGTTTTCTTTGCAGGCAATGTGTCCAGCTGTTGGGAAAAAAAGAGAAAGCCGTTCAGCGGGTTCAGTTTTCCCGATACGCTGTTCGCCTCTCAGGCGAGCGGAAACGATACGGAAGAGTTGCGCAGACTTTTTTACGTTGCCATCACGCGCGCAAAAAAGCACCTCAATATCTCGTACGCGAATTATACTAATGAAGGAAAGCAACTGGAACCATCCATGTTCCTTGCGGAGATCCAGGAGGAACACAAGCTACCACGCGAAGTGATCGTTACGCACGAAGATGTGACCGCAGCCTTCAGCGCGCTGCAGTTCGAAAAGACGATCGCTCCCGAAGTAGAGCATCTTGATGATGAACTTGTGGATCGGCTCGTAAACGGTTTTGTGATGAGCGCAACGGCGCTGAATAATTATCTGAAATGTCCGCTGGGATTTTATTATCAGAACATTGTTCGCATTCCCTCACCTCGGAATGAAGCAATGGAGTTTGGTTCGGCGATACACCATGCACTGGAAAAATTGTTTGTGAAGATGAAAGCGAGCCACGACGTGTTTCCCCCGGTTGACGAACTACTGAACGATTTCAGCTGGTGGATGAGAAGGCATAGGGAAAGCTTTACCAAAGAACAGTTTTCGAGAAGAATGGAATACGGGCAGGACATCCTGAGCAAATATTATTCAACTTATGTTGCGCAGTGGAACAAGATCGTGGCGGTAGAAATGAATGTTCGCAGCATCATGCTTGACGATATTCCGTTGAAAGGAAAAATTGACAAGATCGAATTCAATGGAAAGGAAGCCACCGTGATCGATTACAAAACAGGCGATCCTGAAAAATGTAGCGACAAGCTCGCGAGGCCGGGTAACAAGGATCCGAACGGCGGTGATTATTGGCGTCAGGCGATATTCTATAAGATCATGCTCGATCTTTCACCAAAGAACTGGAACATTACAGCTGTAGAATTTGATTTTGTTGAACCCGATAAAAGAAAGCAGTACAGAAGAGAAAAGATCTCGATCTCCTCTATTGATATTGATATTGTGAAAGACCAGACGAAAACTGTATGGAACAAGATCCAGCGGAAAGATTTTTATACCGGGTGTGGGAGGGAAGACTGCCACTGGTGCGGCTTTGTAAAAACAAATAAGCTGGCCATAGCACTGCACGAGATTAGGGAAGAAGAGGAAGAAACAAGAACTTCTGCCTTCCGTATCGTTTGATGCAAGCGCATAATGCCATGGTTCATTTAAACATTTCTTAGGATAAACAAGACAAACGTTTTGTGCTAAACGCCTATGTTTGCCCTCCAATGACGAAGGCCATTTTCTTTTGTATCATTATTTCCATTTCCATCATCAGCCTTTTTGGCGGCTCGGGTTGCGCCAACATTGTTCCACCTGCCGGCGGACCGAAGGATACGGTCCCGCCACGGCTCGTTCGCGCCGAGCCGAGAGATTCAACCGTTAATTTTAGTGGAAAACATGTAACCTTAACTTTTGACGAGAACATCGACCTGAAGCAGCAGGATCTTACAGACAATGTCTTGTTCACTCCCACCTTCGACAAGAATCCAGAGATCAAGGTGAAAGGGCACAACATGACCCTCACCTTCCAGGATTCGCTGATCCCGAACACCACCTATGTGCTGAACTTTGGGAATGCGATCAAGGATCTTTCCGAAGGCAATCCTATACACGACTTCAGTTATACTTTTTCAACCGGACCAGCACTTGATTCCCTCGAGATGAACGGCCGCGTCATTCTTGCTGAAACCGGAGGCATCGATACCACCCTGATGGCCATGCTCCATCGCGATTTGTCGGACTCTGCTATTGTAAAAACTAATCCAATGTATATGGTGCGGCTCGACCACAACGGCGCATTTCATTTCAAGCATTTGCCGAAGGACACCTTTGCATTGTATATATTGGGAGACGTAGGCTTTAGCAAGCGGTATAACGCCGCTACCAAAACGCAGCTATTTGCTTTTCTGAATAATCCTGTGGTAGCAGGAGTTTCCGATTCGCTCGTATTATACGCTTACCGCGAAGCCCAGCCATTGCTGCGGAATGCGGCGAATACCAACGCACCACGCATACCGCCGAACGACAGAAGACTGCGTTTTACACTCGTTACGCAGGGCCCCCACGACCTGCTGGAAGATTTCGTGCTGAACTTTCCCGTGCCACTCAGGACCTTCGATTCAACGCGACTGCAGCTGACCATGGACAGCATTTTTACCGCAACTCCATTCTCGGCCTCGCTTGATTCCACTAAGACCGCCCTTCATATCAGATCGCAATGGAAGGAAAATACCCGCTATAATCTTGTACTCAACCGCGATTTTGCTGCCGATACCGCGGGCCGACAACTACTGAAGACCGACACCGTGTTCTTCAACACAAGGAAGCAATCTGATTACGGAAACCTTGTGATCAGGCTCCGCAATGTTGACCTTTCAAAAAATCCAGTTTTGCAGTTTGTGCAAAACAATGCTGTCGTTTTTTCTTCACCGGTCAGGGATGGCACTTTCAGCCGTCCACTGTTCCTCCCGGGCGAATATGAGCTGCGCGTTCTCTACGATACTAATGGGAACGGCAAGTGGGACCCGGGACATTTTTTTGGGACGAAGAAACAGCCCGAGATCGTTCATCCGGTCGCACAAAAAATTACAGTAAAACCGAATTGGGATAACGAGTTCGAGCGCAACCTCTAGCTTCGTCCGGCGACGGTTGCCACGGCCGCCAGAACCCTGTCCTGACAAGGCTTTTAAGCAAAAGTTAATACTGTTTTCCAGATTGGATTCAACCCCGATTACTCGGGCTTTTTCGCCTCCTTTGCCGGGGCTTTTTCTTACATTTGCTGACTATGCAATTCTCATCTTCCCTGCTCGAAAATGCGGTCAATGAGTTCGCCAAATTGCCTGGCATCGGTAAAAAAACCGCGCTCCGCCTGGTGCTTCATTTATTGAAGGAGGATGCCGGTGATGTACAACATTTCAGCGAGGTGCTCAGCCGCATGCGGACAGAGATCAAGTTCTGTCAGCGTTGTCATAATGTAGCTGACGCGGATATCTGTTCGATCTGCTCGAACTCGATGCGCAAGCAGGATATTGTATGCGTGGTGGAAAATATCAGGGATGTTATTGCACTGGAAAGCACGCAGCAATTTAACGGAACCTATCATGTATTAGGTGGCGTCATTTCTCCGCTTGACGGCATTGGACCGAATCAGCTGAATATCGACACATTGATCCACCGGGTACAAAAAGAAGGCACCGGAGAATTGATCTTCGCCCTTAGTCCGACGATCCAGGGAGATACCACGATCTATTATATTCAAAAAAAATTACCCGCAACAACAAGGGTGACGACCATCGCAAGGGGCATCGCCTTTGGAGGCGAGTTGGAATATGCTGATGAGATGACGCTCGCCCGAAGCATTCAGAACCGTCTTCCGATCGACAACTACGTCTCCAACGGGCGATAACAGTAATCCAAAATATTGCCGCTACCCGTAAGGAAACTGAGGTCGAAAACTTCCCATCCTAAGGATCGTCGCTGCCGCGCTCTTCTTCAGGGGAGGCATAGCAGATCCTGTCTAAAGGCAATGCCCGTTGGATTTAACGATCAATAGCATTACCTTTGTCCACCAGGCGGATTTGTTTATTGTTCGGCCTTGCTTCGATCCGATCCAACCGGAAAGGACCAGCAAAAAACAGAACTAATAAACGTAGAAACTCACCTTTGAAGTTTTCCTCGTTTATTGTCTGCTTGAATACAACCGCCGGCAAATTCAGAAAAGATCTACTATGACTGATATTCGAGCGTTGCTGGAGCATCGCATCCTTGTTATCGATGGCGCCATGGGCACCATGATCCAACGGTATAAATTAACTGAAGAAGATTATCGGGGAGAAAGGTTCAGGGACTGGCCTTCCGATATAAAAGGCAATAATGATCTTCTTTGCCTAACCCAGCCCCACATCATACGTGAAATTCACGGTCATTATCTTGAGGCGGGCGCGGACATCATTGAGACAAACACATTCAATGCACAAAGGATTTCGCATGCGGACTATCACAAGGAGGACCTCGCCTACGAGATCAATGTGGCCGCCGAAACCATAG
>DATMHB010000796.1:0-2119 GCA_035555175.1 Flavisolibacter sp.
ATGTCGAAAGCCCCAATTTCAAAGCCCGGTACACTATAGCCCAGTTGAATGAGCTGGCCAAACTTTTCAAATGTTCTCCGCGGGATTTTTTGCCCGAAAAACCTTTGTAAAGTCTGATCAAAAGACTTTGTTGGACCGAGGTTTTTCTCCCATGCAATTGGGGAAAAAACCGATCCGTTCTGACCGCAAACGCTTTTTAGATTTTAAAAGTAATTCCTCGCTGCTGCGGCCTTCTTTTATCCCTTTCATCCTTGCATCCCGCCAAACTTTCCTGCCGCTTATTTGAAAAAATGCCGGATAAGGAAAAATAACCCAACACAGATCAAAAGCATGGAAAGTATGATCACAAAATCGACGGTGTTCCTTGAAACTGGTCGGCGCATAAGGCAAAATAATTCATCCTGCTTTTCATCGCCTCCGTATAAATACGGAGCTCAGGCCCGTACCTGGATCCGGCTTGCGGCTAAGGCGGTTTCAATTTAAGTTCGTGACACTTCTTCTTCACGCTTCCAGTCCATCACAAAAATTATCAGCCGGAATAAAAACTAACATCGAACTTTAAGCTTAGCGTTATCATATGAACAGAAATACCATCCTCGATTATTATGCACAGGAAGTAGAGGCCAACCGCCTTGAACTCGAACACTTCAAGCTTGAGGGCATAAGAACCAGGGAGATCATTGAGCGGTATGTGAAAGGTGACGGCCTCCGTATCCTCGACGTAGGCGGAGGCGCCGGCTATTATTCTTTCTGGCTCCAGCAAAAAGGACATAGCGTAACGCTCGTCGACCTGTCGCCCAAAAATATTGAACTCGTCAAAGCACGGTGTGCAACAGGCGACACGGTTTTGACAGGAGTGGAAAGAGGCGATGCGGTGAACCTGAATTTTCCAGATGAACAATTCGATATCGTCCTGATGCTTGGACCGCTTTATCATTTAACCGAACGCGCGGAACGGGTGCAGGCCTTATCCGAAGCCATGAGGGTACTGAAGCCAAACGGCATCCTCTTGGCTGCGGTCATTTCACGGTATGCCTCACTCATTGACGGTTTTCAGCGGGACTTAATACTGGACAACCGGTTTTTCGATGTGGTCGTAGATGATCTGAACACCGGCCTGCACCTAAACAATTCCAATAACCCTGAATACTTTACCACGGCCTACTTTCATACGCCGGAGGAGATCGTATCAGAAGTGAAGGAAACCGGGCTGAGATTTGAAACGCTGATCGCAGTTGAAAGTTTTGGCTGGATGGTGAAAGGCTTTTCTGAAAAAGAGAAAGACGCGGTGTATATGAAAAAATTGCTGGGCATCATCAGGATGGTGGAAGTGAAGGAAGACCTGATCGCGATAAGCCCTCATATTATGGCTGTAGCCCGGAAAGACCAGCATCGCTAACAAGATCTGATTGTTGTGAGCCTATCCCCTGCATCAAAGAGCAGGCCATACTGCAGAGACTGTATTTGTATCTTTCCGTGTTTATACGTATTGGGGCAAGTCATTTAAGAAATACCTTCAATCCCAAAGGATATCCGGAAAAATTCTATACCAATGGATCAAGAAAACCCAGCATGACTTCTTCCATCCCTTACAACCAGCTCGAAAAGGTTCTTTCGGCACTTCCGGATGGCATCCTCGTCATCGATAAACAAGGCGAGATCCTGTACATCAACGAGCAAGGCATAAAGATCGCCAAAACATACATGACACGTGAAGTAACACTCGGCGATCAATTCCTTACGGGCGTTTCAAAACAAAGGACAGCCGTCGTGACCGCGTTCATTGGTGAAGCTTTCCTTGGCCACTCCATCAGCTATCGCGTGAAGTCGGTTTTCAATTCCACAGAGAAATGGTTTGAGATCGGATACGACCCCTTGTATGATGAAAAAGGCGATGCCGCCAATGTAATGATCCGCATTAAGGATATTACCCGCGGCGTTGAACTGGAAGAGCAGATTGAAAAGGAAAGACAGGAACAAAAGTCAAAAATTATCAAAGCCGCCCTCAGTGCACAGGAAAAAGAGCGCGCCGCCATAGGAAAAGAACTGCATGATAACGTGAACCAGGTTCTGACCACCGTAAAGCTGTATAACGAACTTTGCCTTACTGAGGAAGTAA
>DATMHB010000797.1:0-3023 GCA_035555175.1 Flavisolibacter sp.
CAATACCCAGCATGGCTGCTTCTGCCTGGCCCTTTACACCACCACCGGCTGCATTGATCTTGATATCAAATTTGTCAGCAGCTTCTATGGTTTTTAAAGGTCTTTCCACCTGGTTCTGCAAATAAACCAATGGGAAATACATTTTGTAGTCTTTATCATTTACAGTGATGGCACCGCTGCCCCGGGAGATAAAAACCCTGGTAACAGCTTCTTTACGGCGGCCAACACTATTTTTTTGTTTTTCCATTTTATATTAAGCTTGAGCTATTCGCTGTTAAAAATTAGAATTTAAATTCCTTTGGTTGCTGTGCGGTGTGAGGATGCTGATCACTTGCATAGACAAATAATTTCTTGTACATCTTGCGGCCCAGTCTGTTTTTTGGCAACATACCTTTCACGGCTCTTTCAATGATCACTTCGGGTCTGCGCTTCAGAAGGTCTTTGGCAATTTCTTCCTTACGTCCACCGGGATATCCTGTAAAGTGGTCGTAAATCTTCTCATCCATTTTGTTGCCGGTTAATTTGACTTTGTCTGCGTTGATAACGATCACAAAATCGCCACAGTCAACGTGAGGGGTGTAGTATGCCTTGTTCTTGCCGCGCAATACTGCAGCAATACGAGCACACATACGTCCCACGGTTTGATTGGTACCGTCCACAACATACCAGTTGCGTTGAACGGTAGCCGCATTCGCATGCTTTGTTGTAAAATGTAATTTGCTCATGAAAAAAATCTTTGCGCCGCCAGCGGTAACAACCACTGTCGGCAGGTTGAATAATTAAGCCCGGCGCCATCCCGCCGGCGGCTTCCAAAAGCATCAGTGTTGATTAAGCCTCAATGAATTTGGAGGCGCAAAAGTAGGGAAATGAGCCTATCCGATCCAAGAATTCAGTGCACTAATTTTCAAGGCACCTTTATAAGACATTGAAATACAATAAATATTTTGACTGGTTTTGAAAATACTTAACAGAAGACCGCGGCCAAACCTATAAGGTCTTAAAGACCTTATAGGTTCTTTACGCCCACCATCCATAGAATTCCGTTGAGAAAACCACAATGCGAACACAAAACCTTATGGCTATCAATGATTTACCTTTTGCGTTCCAGGACCCGGACCTTCCTAAGCCAAACCTATAAGGTCTTTAAGACCTTATAGGTTGCCCTGATCCCATATCCGACGTAAGCACGCCAAAAGACGCGAAGGCTGAACGGGACCTTATAGGTCTTAAAACCTTATAGGTCTTTCTTTATCTCCCTATGGCATTCACTCCCCACGGTACCTCCTCCCCTTCCTTGTTCTCGCCACCTGCTCGTCCAAGCAAATTGTGAGGAACCCGAAATTCATCGAAGGCAAAACCCTTATGCACAAAAAATCGCCATTGGACCAAGAGCCTTTGGCCCAGTGAAGCGGATATGCGCGCCTGCCGCAATTCACACGCACACAAAAAGCAATGCCCAAACTCCAACACCGGTGCGATGCAGCAGCCATAGTACACTGGCAACAGGACAACGACGACCTCCCCATGGTCCGAAGTTGCGCAGCGCATGCGGACCGACGGAAGACCCTCCAAATAAAACATCCGACCGAAGATCATGGATGCTCAAATTTCCTGACCCTCATTATCCGTCTAAAACTGAACGTACCTTGGTCCCCAAGATTTAATTATGGCTGAAGCAATACAACCGCTCGGAAGAAGCATTTTTGGAGATCCGGCAGATAAAGGCAACGTACTGCCGAAAGAAGAAGCAATCAACCTGCTGAATGAATGGGTGCCTAATGAAAGACTGCGCCTGCATATGAAACAGGTAGCAGGCGTAATGAAGGCGTGGGCGCTTGAAAAGGAAGGACTCGATGAAAAAGAAGCTCACAAATGGTGGCTCGCCGGACTGCTGCATGATGCAGACTGGGAAAAATTTCCGGACGACCATTGCCGCGTTATTGTGGAAGAACTGGAAAAAAGAAGGATCGACCCCGACATCATCCACTGCATTGCATCGCATGGACCAAGACATTTCGGCGTTGAACCTGAAAACACAATGGACAGGATGATCTATGTGTTTGACGAACTTTCAGGATTCATCCATGCAGCCGCGCTGATCAGGCCAACCCGCTATGACGGAATGGACGTAAAGAGCGTCCAGAAAAAACTAAAAACACCTTCTTTTGCCGCACAGGTAAACAGGGAAGATATCAATGATGCCATTAGCCGCATCTCCACTCCGCTCGAGGAGATCATTGCATTCATCATTGATCACCAGAAATCCATCCAGTAATGAAGAAGGCATCCTGCTATTGCCGAATGCCTTCTTGCCGTTAATGAGTAACGCTCATGTGCATTTGTAAATGTAATTATTTTTTCTCCAAATAAGACTTGCTTATCTCATCATACATTTTCAAAAAATCGTTCGCCCTTCCCTCCCGGTCGAACACGGCTTCCCATGTGTTCAAAGGTTCCCAAATAAAGCTACCCTTCCCCCGGCCACCCGGCAAATTGAATGCAATTTCATTGACCTCTTTTTTCAGCTGCGAATACTCAACTACCACCACGTCCCTGTTGTACCGGGCGGCAAGTCTTCGCAGGTTGTTGCCAAGATCATCCAGGGTGCCATGCCATTTTGGATAAAAAGATTCGCCAATTACATCAAAATTTACGCCCCTCGAAAGCATGTTGTCAATAAAGAAGACGGATTCATCGTGCTGCCCGCCCAACGCTACGTGCAGCATAAGGACGATCGAAGGATCGGTTTCTGTTACGGCCTCTGTTCCGGCTTTTAGCAATTGGGCCAGACTATCCAGGTGGTTCACGTGTCCGTCGGGCCACACAATGCCGTGGTTGATCTCATTACCGATCTGCACCATATCGGGCAGCGTGCCCTGGGACTTTAATTCACTAAGCACTCTTTTGGTGAATCTGTACAATGAATCTTTCAGTGTTGCAAATACGAGACCTTTCCATGCAGCAGGTTTGAATTGCTTGCCCGGATCTGCCCAATAATCGCTGTAATGAAAATCAAGCAGAAA
>DATMHB010000798.1:0-5736 GCA_035555175.1 Flavisolibacter sp.
ATTTCACTTTTTGCGCAAGGTGAAACGGGAAAGGGAATTGCGATGGCCATCTGGGGGTTTGGCTTTATCGGACTCGTAGATAATCTTTTCCGCTTTATGCTGAACAGGAAGCTGGGCAATATTCATCCGCTTATCACCATATTCGGTGTGATCATCGGCGTGCAGCTATTTGGATTTATCGGACTTATTTTCGGACCCCTGCTCATCTCCATGTTTATCCTCCTGCTTCGCATCTATTCTTCTGAATTCCTCGTGAAAAAAAGAGAGATGAATAGAGTAAAGTAAAAGTCAAGAGTAAATCTACGAGAACTTTTCCCACCCATTTTAATTATCCGGAATGTGTAAAAATTTACCTGAATTTTCTTGTATCTGGTAGGGTTACATAATATTTTCACAGCTGCTTTCGTTCCAATATTCCTAGAAAATCAGGTAAAGTGAGAAACGTATATTTGCCAACACCCGTATCATGCTTGCTATTGTCGTTTTTACTGCTTCCCGTAGTAAAGGCTGATAGCAGACCAGTGAAAATAGAAATTCCCACTGCGCGCCCGCACGCCGTTAAGACAACCGTCTCCACCTTAGAGTTTTACAGCAAATTTTTATATGACACTTTGAAGCTGAAGAAGCTCGGCCTTTCACACGAGGCACTGAACTACGCCTATAAAGGACAGCAGAAGCTGGCGAGCAGGGGAAAGCTCAATAACCCTGATATTCTTACCATTTGCGATTTCACCCAATCGTCCGGAAACAAGAGGATGTACATCATCGATATTAAGAAGTTCAAGGTTTTAATGACGACCTATGTGGCCCATGGAAAAAATTCCGGGCTGAGCTATGCGCGCAAATTCTCGAACCGCCCTGAATCGCTGGAAAGCAGCCTCGGCTTTTATCTTACGAGGAATCCTTACTTAGGCGAGCATGGCGTGTCGCTCAAACTGTGCGGACTTGAAAATGGATTCAATGACAATGCAGAAAGAAGGGCAGTGGTGGTACACGGCGCAGATTATATCGGTGGTGAGCACAGGGGCATTATGGGCAGAAGTTTCGGTTGTCCGGCGGTACCTGAAAAATCTGCCGAAAAGGTTATTAACCTCATCAAGGGCGGTACTTGTTTGTTCATTTACCACCCCACAAAAAAATATTTGCAAGCTTCCAAGTTATTGAAAGGCTGATTTGGACCGAACAAGGATGGATGATAAGCCCCAACCGTACCCTGGTTGGGCTTTTTCTTTTTCGCGTCAAGGCGCCAGGGTTTCACGCAAAGGCGCCAAGGTTTCACGCCAAGCCGCAAAGCCGCCAGGTACGCAAAAGCGCTATAAAAAGCAGAACCTTTACTATACGAACGCAATCATTCCTACGAAGCAATAGCTCTGCCTGCATTAAAGCATTAAAGGTCGAAATGCTTACTACCCTCTCTTCGACCAGAGGATCTGGTCCAGCGCCTTATTTCCGTGGGTATCTTAACGAGATTTATTCTTTAAAGAAGGCCTAACGGAATACAGCGCCCTTTGGTCCGTCGCATAGCACGAATAGGAGTCTATGACCTTAGGACCTTCGAATAACAGAGTGGTGCAGAGCGCCGATTCATAAGAGGCGGCCTTTGGATTTAGTGCATCATGCGCATTGAATCGGCTTGAACTTTTGGCTCCACCTTTTGTTTCAAGACAAAAGGTTGGAAAAAGAAAATAACAACCGTTAAGGAAACTCCGCAATAGAGAGGCAACGCCGCGCGTCACGCCGAAGGCGCAGACCCGCGGGCAAACTAACGCCGTTAGCGGACCTCCAACAACCGCAACGTTTGCGACGACACCGGTCACGGCAGGGCGGAAAGGTAAAGGCGAGAAGCCCAAGGAGAGCGAAACACAGTATTCCGCGTTGTGCTTTGTCCCGCCACTGGCGATGAATTCTAAATTCTCGCCCCTTAAATCACAACCAGCTCATAAAAATTTTCCGGCTTCAGGTATTTGTTGGCCAGCGCCTGCAATTCTTCTGCACTCACTTTTTTGATGGTCTCGATCTGGTTGTAGAAATAATTTTCGTCCAGGTTGTTCAGGATGATATTCTTCCACCGGTTGATGATCTGAAAGGGACCATCGAGATCGCCGAGGATAGAGCCGATCATGTAGTTACGTACCAGCAGCAGTTCTTCGTCATCAACCGGCTCATCGCGCAGCAGTGCCATTTCCTTATATACTTCCGTAATCGTGGCTTCACAAACTTCGCGTCCCGCTTCGGTGCTGATGATCCATGCGCTTTGCTGCAGATGATTTTCAAGATAGCTGTAAATGCCGTATGTATAACCTTTTTCTTCGCGGATATTACTCATGAGTCTCGAACCAAAAAATCCGCCGAAGACATTATTAAGTACCTGGGTCTTTAAAAAGTCGGGATGATGCCTGTTCGGAAAATGAGCGCCAAGCCGGATAGAACCCTGAACTCCTTGCGGATCGTTCATCACTCTGTATTTTTTTTCTTGTGCGCTCACGGCAGGAATACTGGCAAGCGGAACCGCCGTGTTATTCAGGTCACCGAACCACTGATTGAGCAGGGAAAAAAGATCCGGAGGCAATTTCCCCGCAACAAAGAGAACGAATTTGCCGTTCTGGTAATACTGTTTGTAGAATGCATCCACCTGAGCCCTGGTTACTTCATCAAAATCTTCGAACCGGGTATATCTGCCATAAGGATGCGCTTCGCCATACAAATAAGCATCGATGAGTCTTCCTGCAACAAAGTCCGCCTTCTTGAGGTTCACATTCAGGCGTTGCTTCATGTTCTGCTTATAGATCCTGATCTCTTCTTCTGGGAATACCGAATCCACCAGCATTTCCCTTACCACAGGCAGCAGGGCATGCAGGTGCTTAGTAAGACAATGAATGCTTATCGTCGCTGTTTCGTTGTAGCAATTCCTGTTGACGTAGGCCCCATAATATTCAAAGTGCTCATTGATCTGGAAGGCAGATTTTTTGCTGGTCCCGTTCTTTAGTAGAAAATTGGTGCTGGCGGCAACCAGGTTTTTCTGCTCGAACCAGTTGCCAGCCTGAAATACCCACTCCACTTGCAGCACATCTTCGGCTCCGGCGTCTATGGTATATACTTCAACGCCGTTGTTCAAAACATATTTTTCGTAACGCTTCAGCCTCAGGTCAAACTCCACCGCGTCCTTTATCACAGGGGGCTGCTTTCTATTTAATTTTTGCTTGATCGTTTCCATTTCTTAATTCTTAGATAAGTACCAAAGCGTACTGCTGTTTTCTTCCCTGAAGATCTCCCTGCTTAAGTCCTGAACTTCTTCAACTGTTACCTTATTGTAGCGCTCGAGCTCTGTGTTCATGAGACTTGCATCGCCGAGCAATTCATAAAAGGCAAGGCTGTTGGCCCTGTTCATCACGCTCATGTCCTCGAATGAGATCATGCTTTCGGTTTTATTCTTCACCTTTTGCAGTTCCTTATCGCCGATCTTTTCTGTCTTTAGTTTTTCCAGCTCACGGTCGATGGCTTTCTCCGCATCTTCTATTTTCACACCCTTCACCAGTTTGCCTTCAATGGCGAGCAGTCCTGCCTCTACTGTTCCGAAATGATAGCATTCAATATTACTGAACAGTTTTTGTTCCTTCACCAATGCCTGGAAAAGCCGCGATGATCCGCCGCCACTGAGGATTTCCGTAATAAGATCGGATACATAATACCGGTGGTCCATTCTCGGATAGATATGCCAGCATTTATACAGCGCATCAAGCGGCACTTCCGCCTGCACCTGCAACTTGCGCGCGCCGGACTGCCGCGGTTCTCCCGGAAGCCTTCGTTCATATTTCTCTCCGGCCTCAATGGGACCGAACCATTTCTCTGCAAGCATCTTTACTCTTTCAACCGTCACGTTGCCGGCCACAACAAGAATCGCATTGACCGGGCGATAATGCTTGAAGAAAAAATTCTTTACATCCTGGAGCGATGCATTTTCGATATGCGACAATTCTTTTCCGATCGTCATCCAGCGGTAGGGATGCACCTGGTACGCCAGTTCGCGCAGCTTAAGCCATACATCGCCATAAGGCTTATTCAGATAATGTTCTTTGAATTCTTCACAAACTACTTTGCGCTGCACCTCCAAACTGTTCTCAGTAAAGGCCAGCGAAAGCATGCGATCGCTTTCCAGCCAGAAAGCCGTTTCAAGGTTTTCCGCCGGAAGCTGAATATAATAATTCGTCAGGTCGTTGGTAGTGTAGGCATTGTTCTCGCCACCCGCCATTTGCAGGGGTTCGTCATATACCGGAATATTGATGGAGCCCCCGAACATCAGGTGTTCGAACAGGTGGGCGAACCCCGTGCGCGAGGGATCTTCGTCTTTTGCGCCTACATCGTACATCACATTTACGACGGCCATGGGTGTTGATGTGTCGCGGTGAACGATCACTCTTAATCCATTATGAAGGGTAAACTTTTCAAAATTAACCACGGATAAAATTGTTTAAGATCAATGAAGACTGATGGATAACGGAGCACCAACCATACTTGTAAGGGATCCGGATCCAACCAGTTCCTGCATAGGATAATGCCGGTCTGTAAAAATAACTGTAAAGGACCATATAAAATGATAAGGTTGGCCTGCGACGGACGGAGAGGGACAAGTGAGGGAGCATGCGACAATTATCCCGATGCGATCACAATTGCCTTACATGCAAAATTCAGAGGATGCTTTTCACCTTGAATTCGAATTCTTTCAGTTCGCCGCCGCGTTGAATGATGATACGCAGTTTCTCGCCGGGATTCTGAATGGTAGCTTTATACTGCTGCAGGTTCTGATTGAAATTTTTATTCACGGCCACTACTACGTCTCCTTCCCTGAGGCCGATCGCCTCAGCGGGCGAATTGCGCGCAACGTCGCCGACAACGATCTGCCCATCCTGGTAATACAGCTCGAGGCCACTATATGCGTAATCAAAGGGTTCGCTGAAATGGCTATTGGGCACGAGGTAAATATCCCTTCGCTCATAATTCAGGATCACGTTGAATCGCCGCAACAGGTCGTTGCCGATCAGTCCACCGAGGTAAGGATAGGATGTGATATTGTAAGTATCATCAAAAACATAAACCGGAACATTCCGGAAGCGATAAGGTCCGAGCTTTACTTCTCTGATCACGGTCATGTGCATGTCTATCTTTCCGCCCAGTCCCTCCGCCTCCTTTGCAAAGAGCTTTCGTTTTTTTCCAAGGAGGGCACTATCCTTTAAAAAATCTGTGGAAAGCATCATATTGAGCCCGGCGCCCATGTCATAAAGAAAGCGGGCTGAAATGGTGGCGCCATCTTTTACCCTGGCTGTTTGTACAGGAATCGTATTAATGAGAGGACGGAGCAGGAAGCCGCCGCGCGGATATTTGAGGCTGCCCTTCGACCAGAATTCTATTTTTGAACTATCATAATCCACCTTGATGATATAGCGGTTGAGCACAGAATAGCCGATAATGCCATCGATCTTTTCGCCGTACACGGCATCCAGTATCGAATAGTCATTGATGTGAAAGCTGAGACTATCTACCGTAAGGCCCGGCAGGTGCAGTTTGCGATTATTCAGAAAACTCACTGTTCGTATGCCGGCTATGCCGCGGATGGTGCGAGTAGATGGCGTGCCCTTCAATTTAAAATATGCAGCCGTTGTTGAATCGAGGGATATGCCACCCGATCCTGTGTCAAGAATAAAATTGAGCGTGTCCGAAAAACTATCGAAGCGCGCGTTG
>DATMHB010000799.1:0-2678 GCA_035555175.1 Flavisolibacter sp.
ATAGAAGGCTTCAATCCTGAAAGTGATGAGGGAGGAAACGCGCTGGTATTGGGCAATATAATGTGTTGCTCTCGCAAAATTGAGATCACTGAACGCGGGCAGGTATTTTCTTTCGGGCGTTTGATAAAATATTCCGTAGGCAAGAGAGGCCTGGCTTTCTTTTCCGACTTTATATGCCAGCGAGATGCGGGGAGCCATGTTCACCCTGTCAAGCAAAGCGGAATGCTCGAGGCGGGCACCGAATTTGGCCGCGAGGTCATTTGTAAGATAAACATCTGCTTCAGCAAAACTGGAAAGAAGGTTTTCCCTGAGCATGTTCGGATATCTCTGTCCGTTATACAGGGTATAATCCGCCTTATCGTTGGAATAGTTGTACTCCCATCCAAAACGGAACGCGCTCAACGCCCTGAGCCTGCGTTCAAAGACGGTTTTTGCATTGAAATAATTTCCTCTTGTCTTCAAATTGTAATCCTTGTATTCAAGACCGCCAAGGAGAACCTGCTGGTTGTGGGCATCCTGCATCATGGCGCCTATATCATCTTTATTGTTGGCATATGAGATGCCTGCGGTGAATTTCCAGTGGGCGCCAAGATTATCTTTCCACGAAAGGTTATGATACATGTTCAGGTTCTTCAGCACGAATACATCTTTGTATCCCGCTGAATCAATGCTCTCCGTACGGATCCCAACCCTGTTCCTGCTGAAGTATCCATAATATTTCAACATGCCGGACCTGGATGTTCTGATGCGGAAATTCGCATCGCCCGTATGGTATTCCGGTATGGAAAAATATTCGGGTTTTTGCTTCAATACTTTGAATGCAAGGGCAAGATTCGTATATCCGTAATTGATGCCCCACGAGGCTTTCTTGTTTTTTGAAAGTTTCTGAAAGCCGGCGCTGCCGCCAATAAAGGACACGCCCAGGTTGGCAGAACTTCTATCCGGCAGATCGATCGATTCAAGAATGAGGGCCGATGAAAGGGCCTGGCCATAAAGCGCTGAATATCCTCCTGCGCTGAACACGGTTCCCTTGAATATAAAAGGTGAGAAGCGACCCCTGGTTGCGATGTTGGGTTCACTCGTATAAAAAAAGTTATTGACCGGCGTACCATCGATGAAGATCTTTGTTTCCGCAGCAGTGCCGCCGCGCACAAACAAACCCTCGCTTTCGCCTACCTGCTGTGCACCCGGCAGTGTTCTTATGGCGCCGGTAACGTCTGCATTGGCACTGGCCGTGGTCACGATATCGATCGAGTTCAGCACGGTTGTTCTTTTTTTATCGCTGGCTTCGAATGATCCGGCGGTGATCACAACGGCCTTCATCTCATTGATCTCTTCTTTCAACACTACTATAAGGTTTTGAGCGCTTCCATTCAATGTCAGCTTTTGCTCAAAGTTTTTGTAACCGATAGCGCTCACAGAAAATACCTGATCTCCTTTTTCTGTTGTCCTGAACGAAAACCGGCCGGACGAATCTGTGGTGGCGCCGTCATAGCTGTCCTTGATGGAAACGCTGGCAGCTGGAAGAGGATGGTTCCTGTTGTCCTTTACGATACCGGAAACAAGGGTTTGAGCCATTGAAACGTTGACGGTGAAGATCACGATGGTCAGAAAAAAAATCTTTCTCATAAACTCAATTGCAGTACAAACATAAAGTAGTTTATGATATAAACAAAATATTTTTATAAACTATCTTTGGATGGTACCGCCAATGCCGGCCGACCGCATTCCGGGAGATTCCGTTTATAAGATATGGAAAACAAAAACCCCGACCGGGGGTCGGGGCTGCCAATTTAGTATGGCCTTTTTAGTTTCTTCTTATCTTTTCCTGGGCCACTTCGTCTTCGCAGCTGGCCCTCACGATATAAAAATCTTTCGGTAGCGTGTTCAGCGTGATCGTTTCTGTTTGGCTCGCATGGCTGATAACGGACAGCCTCATCAGAAAGCCAAGTGAATTATAAAGTTCAACTTTAACGGTCTTGTTCTGCCAATCCTTTGGTATCGTAACCGAAAGATTGTTCACGGCAGGGTTCGGAAATACCGTGATCTTCAAACCATTTGATTTTTCCTCCCGCATCTGGATCACCCGGATATCGGAATGCTTGCTGTTGCCGTCGGGCGTCACCAGTCTTATGCGGTAAAAAAGCGCCGAAGATCTGGCATCACTGTTATCGTCGCTAAACCCGTAATTGATGTTGGCATCGAGCGAGGTCTTGCTGGACACAACGGCAAAATCGATATAGGTCTTACCGTCAAAGCTCTTTTCTATAACAAAATGGCTGATAGGATACTCGGATCCCACGACCCATTTCAATTCGATCTTATGGTCTTTGAGAAAGGCTTCGAAAGCACTGATCTCAATGATGTTGGAGGTACCGCATTGACCGGCAAAGGAAAAGAACAGTAAGCAAAATGAGAGGGACAATTTCCTAAGGGTCAATTTGGCTGCAACCGGTGCTGCAATTCGTAAAAGGATGGACTCCTTAATTTGAAAAAGCCTGTTCATAGTCGGATCAGTTTAGTTTTCTAAAGGGGTTGATCGGCTTTTCCAAGGGGATTTACGTGCGCAGGCTTTTCAAAGAATTCGTTAGGATTGTATCATAAAGAAACAATGCGGCCGCGACAATTGCAAGTTTTTAAGAGAAAAACTACTCCCAAATACAGTATTTTCCGCAATG
>DATMHB010000800.1:0-11043 GCA_035555175.1 Flavisolibacter sp.
CGGAAACACCACTTGTTTTATACCCGGCAGCGTATCCCTTGTACACGATCTGCTTCGATTTCCCACGATTCAATTTCCAGGCAAGGGGAAAGGTTGGCTGTGCTTGCTGATCCCTGGCGGCCTTTTCACGGAGTTCCCTGATGTCTCTACCATGACGGGCCGTAAATTCAATAAAAGATTGCATGAGCGCTTTCGTTGATTCAACCCTTTGCTTGTAGGGTTTCAACATATGGGTTTCAGGTATGAAGGAAAATGTGTTCCAAAGACTCGCATACCCACTGCTATAGCGGGGACTGTCCCAGAATTCCGACCATCCTTTTTCAGGCGTGTCTCCGAAATGATTCACATAAGGAACCAGGTCGTATCCTTTTTCTTTCATCAGTGCGTAGATGCCAGGTTCAAATTGCTCATTCATGAAATGGCCCATGTCGCCACCAAGTTTGTTGTGCTGCGATGCAATCAGCGTCATCACGTGTTGGTAGTCGGCGCCGTCGCTTACGTGGTTATCCACGAAAACATCCGGATCCAGGAAATGAAAGATCCTGGTAAAGCTGAATGCCTCCTTCGAATCGCATTTGATGAAATCGCGGTTGAGGTCGAGGTTCTGCGAATTTCCCCGGAAGCCAAATTCTTCGGGCCCATCCTGGTCCACCCGGTATTTATCGCTGCGGTCGAGGCATCCTCCTATATTATATACGGGGATCAAAGCCACTATAACATTTGATGGAAGTTTATAGCGGCTGATGGCGATATCTCTTGCCAGCAACATGCTCGCATCGATCCCATCCGGCTCGCCCGGATGAATGCCATTATTAAAAAAGATCACAGTTTTATTTTTCTTTCTGGCTGATTTGAGATCAAAATCATTGTCGGCCGAAATGAGCACGAGGTGAAGAGGAAAGCCGGCATCCGTCGGTCCCATTTCCATCATCTTTACAAAGGGCGAAGCAGCATCGAGATTTTTCCACCAGCTGATGATCTCCTGGTATGTAGGTGTTTGCGTGCCGCCGCTGCTTTCAAATTTGGTGGTCATTGTCTGGCCGGCACCTGCTAATGATAGGACGGTTAAAATTAAAATGTAAAATGAACGCATGCAGCTAAGTTAATGCGAAGTAGGAATCAGCGATCGGATTGGCCGAATTGGAAATCAAATCGGTTGGAACAGGCGATCAGGAACAAATAAAAAACCCTGACGGTCAAGTCAGGGTTCACAGTATGATGAAGCCAGGTTAAGCTGAAGCCTTTACTCTTTTTGTAAGCTTGCTTTTCAGGTTGGAGGCTTTATTCTTATGGATAATTCCACGCTTGGCCAGTTTGTCTATCATCGAGATCACCTCAGGCAGGTCTTTGCCGGCAGTTGCTTTATCAGCGGATTTCAGGTCGCGAATGGCATTACGGGTGGTTTTTCCGTAATATTTATTTCTTTCACGACGCTTTGCAGACTGACGCACATCTTTTTTTGTTGCCTTATGATTAGCCATTATTCTGAATTTGGACGGCAAAGGTAAGGTTACAGGGGGAAAACCGAAAATTAAAAAGGAAAAATTTTCCCAAAATCCGCCACACATCAAATCGCCCGGCCTTCCATTACAAATATGCATAACGTCATTCGAAAAACCTTGACGCAGGCGTGGAAGATCGCGCAGATGATTCGCAACTGAATGCAATGCCTGGACGCAAACTAACTAAGCCTGAATCCCTAATTTTGAGCGATATTTGCGTACCCAAATTCAAACCTCCTTTCAATGAAGGACTTTTCTTACATCACGCAATCTCATCCCGCATATATAGAGGGTCTTTATAACGATTATGTGCAGAACCCGGACAGCGTAGACCCTGAATACCGCAAATTCTTCGAAGGCTTCGATTTTGCCATTTCATCCGGCGTGAATGGGCATGCGCCCGCCGTGAACGGAACATCGGCCCCATCGGTTGACGGTGGCAAGCTTACAAAGGAATTTGCAGTGTATAACCTCATCCTTGCTTATCGTAAAAAAGGACATCTGGTGGCCAGGACCAATCCGATTCGCGAGCGCAAGGACAGAGGCGCAAATCTCGAGCTCCATTATTTCGGGCTAAGTGATGCCGACCTTACTCAAAATTTTTCGGCCGGTCAGTTCATTGGGCTCAACAATGCTTCACTGAGGCAGATCATCGAGCGCCTCCAAAAGATTTATTGCGGTCATGTTGGTGTTCAATACCAATACATCGTCAACAACGAAAAGCATGAATGGCTGCAAAAGGAGATCGAGTCTGATCTTTACCAGCCACTTCCGCTTGAACAAAAGAAAAGGGTGTTGGAAAAGCTGAACGAAGGTGTCATCTTCGAAAAGTTCCTTCACACAAAATATATCGGACAGAAAAGGTTTTCACTCGAAGGAGGAGAAACCACAATTGCGGCACTTGACGCTATCCTTACCGCGGCAGGCGAGCTTGGTGTTCAGGAGGCAGTGATCGGCATGGCCCATCGTGGGAGATTGAATGTACTGGCCAACATACTCGGCAAAACTTATGAGCAGATCTTCAGTGAGTTTGAAGGAACGGCCATTCCCGACCAAACGATGGGCAGCGGCGACGTGAAATACCATCTGGGCTTCAGCAGTGAAGTGGAAACGGCCAAAGGAAAAAAGATCCACCTGAAGTTAACGCCCAATCCGTCGCACCTGGAGGCTGTGAATCCGGTGGTGCTTGGTTATTCAAGAGCGAAGGCCGACGTGCTGTACAAATCAGAATTTGATGCAGTGCTGCCGATCCTTATTCATGGTGATGCTTCGGTTGCCGGACAAGGCATCGTTTACGAGATCCTGCAAATGAGTAAGCTGAAAGGGTATTACACCGGAGGCACCATGCATTTCGT
Source organism: Flavisolibacter sp. (assembly GCA_035555175.1). Lineage (GTDB taxonomy): Bacteria > Bacteroidota > Bacteroidia > Chitinophagales > Chitinophagaceae > Flavisolibacter. The sequence goes on from DATMHB010000800.1 coordinate 2,858, forward strand.
GATCAATAACCAGATCGGATTTACTACCGATTTCGATGATGCAAGAAGCTCGGATTATGCCACTTCTGTGGCGTCGGCGATTCAGGCCCCCGTATTCCACGTAAACGGCGACGATCCCGAGGCGGTAGTCAGATGCGTGGAGATCGCTACGCGTTACCGGCAGAAATTCAATGCGGATATTTTTGTTGACATGGTGTGCTACCGCAGGCATGGACACAATGAAGGTGATGATCCGAAGTTCACGCAGCCGCAGTTGTATGCAATGATCGAGAAGCACGCGAATCCGCGTGAAGAATATGTACAATACCTGCTGAAGAATGGAGAGAACGATGCGCAGCAGCTGGCAAAAGATATGGAGAAGCAGTTCTGGTCGGACCTGCAGGAAAGGCTGGACGAAGTAAAACAAAATCCGCTTCCTTATAATTATCAACAACCAGAGCAGTGGTGGCGCAGTCTGCGCAAGGCCACTGAGGATGATTTCGAACAGTCGCCTGTAACTGCTATCGATGAGACTACGTTCAGGAAATTGTTTGACGGACTGATGAAATGGCCGCAGGACTTCAAACCATTGCGCAAGGTTGAAAAATTATTGAGTGATAAGGTAAAGTTGTTTGAAACGGAACAGAAAGTGGACTGGGCCACCGGCGAACTGCTCGCTTATTCAAGCCTGCTGGTGGAGGGCCGGGATGTGCGCATGAGCGGACAGGATGTGAAGAGAGGAACGTTCTCTCACCGTCATGCCGTGATTTATGACGAAACGACGAACAAAGAATATAATCGGCTATGTCATTTCCAGGACAACCAGGGACAATTCAAAATTTATAATTCACTGCTCAGTGAATACGCAGTTCTCGGATTTGAATATGGTTATGCGCTTGCCAATCCTAATTCCCTTGTTTTATGGGAAGCGCAGTTTGGTGATTTTGCAAATGGCGCGCAGATTATCATTGACCAGTTTATTGCTTCGTCAGAAACAAAATGGCTGCGCATGAACGGTGTTGTGCTGTTGCTGCCACATGGCTATGAAGGACAGGGTCCGGAGCATAGCAGCGCAAGGCTCGAGCGTTTTCTTCAAATGTGTGCAGAGCTCAATATGGTCGTTACCAATATCACTACCTCGGCCAATCTTTTCCATGCGCTGCGCCGGCAACTTACATGGCCATTCAGAAAGCCGTTGATCAATTTTTCACCGAAGGCCAACCTGAGGCATGCAGGTACTTATTCGGATATGAAAGATTTTACCGCTGGTGGATTCAGGGAACTTATTGATGACATCTCTGTAAAAGATGCCACACAAGTAAAGAAAGTTTTATTTTGCTCGGGTAAAGTGTACTTTGACCTCGCAGAGCGCCAGCAGAAGGAGAACAGGAAAGATGTGGCCGTTATCCGGTTAGAGCAGATCTATCCATTGCCCTATAAGCAACTGGAGAACCTTTATAAAAAGTACAGCAAGGCTACGTGGTTCTGGGTTCAGGAAGAACCATTGAATATGGGTGCTGCGTCCTTCCTGCAGATGAATTTGAAGAGCATCAATTTTGGCATCATCAGCAGGCAGCCGAGTGCAGCAACGGCCAGTGGATATAGCAAGGTGCATGCGCAGGAACAAAATGAAATAGTAGAAACTGCGTTTACAATTTAAGGATGTGCATTGATCAACGGATCATTAACTGGCATCGGGGATCAAAGCCCCAATAAAAATTTACGGACCACCTGGTTAAAATAAAGAATCATGATCGATATCAAAGTACCGACAGTGGGCGAATCCATCAACGAGGTTACCCTGGTTAAATGGTTGAAGAAAGACGGCGATTATGTAGAGCGGGATGAAGTGCTTGCCGAACTGGAAAGCGAGAAAGCAACATTTGAAGTGAATGCAGAGAAGGCAGGGCGATTGAAAACTGTCGGCAAAGAGGGTGATACATTGAATATTGGAGATACGCTCGCACAGATCGATGAATCAGCGGCAAAGCCTGAAGGAGGGAAGCCTGCTGAACAGGCTCCGTCAAAACCTCCGATGGCTGCTCCGTCACAACCTGCGCCAGCGCCGCAGGCAAGCGGCAATGGCACAAAACCACAGTCGAATGCTGCATCTGCGCCGGCAGCCGATATTAAGGCAACGCCCGTTGCATCTGCTATGATTGCCGATAAAAAAGTTGACCCCAGGAATATTCAGCCGAGCGGATATAATGGAAAGATTCTGAAAGAAGATGTGCTTGAAGCACTTTCCCACCCGGGCCGCCGGGCAGGCATTGAGGCCTTCAGCCGTGAAGAGAAAAGAGAAAAGATGAGCAATCTGCGCAAGACGGTTTCGCGCAGGCTGGTTGAGGCAAAGAATACTACGGCTATGCTCACAACATTTAATGAGGTGGACATGAGCAGGATCATGGCGATCAGAGCGGCTAATAAAGACAAGTTCAAGGAAGCGCATGGCGTTAATCTTGGCTTCATGAGCTTTTTCACGAAAGCCGTTTGCTTTGCATTACAGGAGTGGCCGGCCGTAAATGCGTATATCGACGGCGACGCTATCGTATACCACCAATACTGTGATATTTCCATTGCCGTATCTGCGCCCAAAGGCCTGGTCGTGCCCGTGATCCGCAATGCTGAAAGCCTTAGTATGGCCGAGATTGAGAAGAAAGTGGTGGAGCTGGCAACAAAGGCAAGAGAGAATAAATTAAGCATGGAAGAAATGCAGGGCGGAACCTTCACTATTACCAACGGAGGCGTCTTCGGCTCTCTGATGAGCACACCTATTATAAATATTCCTCAATCGGCTATCCTGGGCATGCATAAGATCCAGGAAAGGCCGGTGGTTATTGACGGCCAGGTAGTAGTAAGGCCCATGATGTACCTGGCGGTGAGCTATGACCACCGGATCATCGATGGCCGTGAATCAGTTTCTTTTCTCGTTCGTGTAAAAGAACTCCTCGAAAACCCGGAATTACTTTTATTTGGCAGAGATCCGGTAAAAACTTTACTGGAATTATAGTTAAATTGTAATTCAAACCGAACTAATGAAAAGGCTTTTGACGCTTACCGGACTGAGTGTAATTTTTCTGCTTTCATGCCAAAAAGAAGTTAATGTGGACCTCGATGGCACCGCCAACAATGGTGGGTTGTTAGTACAGATCGGAAGCAAAACCGATGCGGATACTACCACCACAACTTTCGGATACAATTCCTCGAAAAAATTGGTAACGATCAAAACTGAAGGCATGAGTGGCGGGCAGAGCGTCAGCAATTCTCAACGGCTGATAAGGAACAGCCAGGGAGTGGTGACTTCTATCATCTCCAAAAGCCCCGGGCTTTCACAATATGGACTGGACAGTTTGATCACTGTGGTTCATTCCGATGCCTCAGGAAAATATACAAGCCAGGTTACCACCATCGATCTGATTCTTCTTGTGATAAGGGATAGTGTTGCCCTGGTTTATTCCGGAACTAATGTATCTAAGGAGGTTGAGTACATTGATGACGGCACCGGTTATTCAGAATTCGGAAAGACCGAGTTCACCTACTCAGGAAATAATGTTTCAAGCGTGAAGGTTTCACTCGTGGACGATAACGGAGGCTACGAGACGGAATATATCCTGAACTATACTTATGATGATAAAGTGTCGCCTCTCATTCTGGGTAATGAAGGACTGGCTTTTGGTTTTACTACCTGGTTCTCTGCAAACAATATTATTAAAGCGGATCTGCAGGTGCCGTCAGATCCAACGCAGAACGTAACAATAACGAAGACGTATACCTATAACGCGGCCAAAAAACCACTTACCGCCATCAGCGTTGAGCCAGGCGGCAGCTCAACCAGGGATATCTATACCTATCAATAATGCTGCGAACGACATCGATTGAGCGCTCAGTATTTGGGTGCGAACGGATGCCACGCACAATGCCATAACTTCAATTATGCGATCGCATTCCTGGCTACGCACAGCGGCCGTTATTATCCGCGACTATGACGGCACTATTCCACTGGCTGTTTGGCTGAAGCAATATTTTAAAATTCATACAAAGGCCGGGGCTACAGACAGAAAGCACATCGCACATCTTTGCTATTGTTTTTTTCGATTGGGGCATGCGTTCATCGATGCCCCGATGGAAGAAAGGCTGCTTAAGGCCAATTTTCTTTGCTCTACTGCAACCAACAAAGTTCTGGAAGAAATAAGGCCCGAATGGAACCAACAGGTGCAATGTTCACTGGACGAAAAACTTTCTCTTCTTTCTGGCAGGAATGAGCTGAAAAAAATTTTTCCCTTCGCTTCACATCTTTCGAACAGCATTGATGAAGAATTATTTCATCGATCATTTCTTGTGCAGCCGGATCTATATCTCAGGATACGCCCTGGAAAAAAAGCAGCAGTGCTGTCGCGGCTCGAGGGCAACGGTATTGAATTCACAATGAAGACGGAAGACTGTGTTGCTTTGAGTAACCAGACAAAAACGGAAGAACTTTTCAAAATAGATGAAGTAGTAGTGGTGCAGGACCTGAACTCGCAGCTGGTGCTGGAGCCGTTGCGGCAAATGCTCGATGCAAAACGTTCATTCGCCGCCTGGGATTGTTGTGCCGCCAGCGGCGGAAAATCGATCTTGTTGCATGACCGGTTTCCGAATGCGAGATTGACAGTGTCGGACGTGCGGCCCGGTATTCTGCAGAATCTTCAGAACCGATTTAAAAGGGCTGGTATAAGGAACTACGGGCATTTCGTTTCCGATATTGCATCAACAGGTTTCCAGATGGATGAAAAGTTTGATCTCGTTATATGCGATGCACCCTGCAGCGGGTCAGGAACGTGGAGTAGGACGCCGGAACAACTGAGTGTTTTCAGGGAAGAGAAGATCAGCTATTATGCAAATCTTCAGAAACGAATTGCTGCGAATGCAGCCGGACAGTTGAAGGATAAAGGCATTTTCGTTTATATAACCTGTTCGGTTTTTCACGAAGAGAACGAGGTGGTGGTTACCATGCTGGAAGACCAGCTTTCACTAAAGCCGGAAGCGATCCAATATTTGAAAGGATATGATAAAAAGGCGGATACTTTATTTGCCGCTGTTTTTACGCGTTCATAATTTGATCAGTTCCCTGGTGGCTATGCGCTTTTCCGACGTGAACACACTTACGTAATACTTGCCGCTTGCAAGATGTCTAATCGGGATCGTAAAGAATGTGGTGCCGATCCCCTTGCTTTTTTTCAGGTCAGCAACCAGCTGTCCTTTTCCATTATAGATCCTGATGCGAAGATTTTGGATCGCTTCCACTGTTGTGATTTTCACGCCAAGGTCGGCTCTTGCCGGGTTGGGTTGAAGCACGACATTATCCGCGCCGGGCAAACAGGTTTTGTCCCATGACACCACAACGGTATCTATATAATCTGCCAAACGTGCTGCCACCGATGTGTCGATGCTTTGGCGAATCCGGTAAGTAATTGCTCCCGGCGGCACGGCGTCATTGAGCCCATCGTCGTATTCATAATTATGATTGCTGAACAAAGATCCGCTTCCATTGATCTTTGCAATGGTGGTGAAACCGCTTTCTCCGGGAAGCATGCGTTCGATCTCGTACTGCATTGCGTTCATATCCTTGCTGCTCCACGCGAGGTTCACTTTGCAGTTCGCTACAGAAGCGGACGCTGAAGAAAATTCCTTTACCAGCTGCATTACTGCCTTCTTCATGTCGGGGATGCCGTAACCGATCCTGTTATCCGGTGTTGAGGCGATGCTTCCCGATTTACGAAGGGCATTAATGATCCTCATGTTATTGAATTCACGGAATCCCTGCCATAAACAAGCTGCGAGGCCTGCGATATTCGGCGCGGCAAATGAAGTTCCATTGTTAGTTCCAATGGAATTGTTTGGAAACTGCACAACGGCCCTTTCTCCAACGGAGGCCACATCGGGTTTTATCTGAAGATCCGAAGAAGGGCCATAGCTTGAAAAAGAAGCGACCGCTCCACTGTCCGATACGGCACCCACGCTCAGCACACTATCGGCATCGGCCGGTGTTGAAATATAATGCCAGCTGCTGGTGCCTTCATTGCCTGCAGAGACTACGACGATGATTCCTTTTTTTGCAGCAAGGTCTGCACCAATGGCTGCCATTGTAGTATTACCGTTCATTTCAGCATAGGTATGACTTGCCGCCGCAAAAGGAGGATCAAAAGTGGTGTAGCCAAGTGACGTTGAAAGGAGATCGCCGCCAATGCTATCAACCCGCTCTGCCCCGCACACCCAATTGTGTTCTTCGATGGGATACTCCGTGGTGGCATCTTCCGTCCTGAATAAATAGAAAGCCGATTTGGGCGCGCTGCCAACAAATTGTCCCGGAATATTAGCAAGGATCACGGAAAGGCATTCCATGCCATGCGCATCATCTTCGTTTACACTTGTATCCCGGGCAACAAAATCCCAGGTGCCGAGGATCTGCCCATTTTTGCGAGCACTGTCAAGCGCTTTTACGCTTAAATAATTTTGAAAGCCACCGTCGAGCATCCCAATCAACATGGATTGTCCGCGAAGGCCGATATTATGCAGGAACTCACCATTGTGAATATGCAATTGCCCGAACGATGCTCCGTAATTATAGAAATCGGCCATCATGCGTGCTTCTTTTTGCAAGCGTGCATTGCTGGAATCTGTTTCGATGGCAAATTTATCCTGTCGTTGAATAGCTGTATTCATCCGGGTTCCGGCTCCTGTTACAGCGCGTACGAAAGGAAAGCTGTTGATCTTCGTGAGTGCAGCGGCGTCGGTAGTTTGTATGCTAACCGAATTGAGCCATTTGGAAACATTGAGTATGGAAACAGATCCCGCCATGCGGATACTATCGATATATCGTGGCGTCACAGGAAGATCTGTACTGTCGATACCAATTCCATATCTCGCCCTTCGGTCGATGGCCCGCGCGGATAAATAGATTTCAGGATGATTAAGGGAGTAAGGGTTGCTTGCCTTGTCGGTGAAGCTGATCACATATCTTGTTTGCTGTGCCCCTGCCATCAGCATGGCCATTGTGGTCAGCAAACAAATCGTGATTCTTTTCATGGTCTAGTTATGAGCGATCATCGAACGTTTTACGCCAAATCCGGTTTTGAAGCCTGAGGAATTCACTCCATTGGGTGGCTGATAATCCCACATCGTAAACTCCTGATAAACCAGACCTATTCCCTTTGCATATTTGTCCTGCATAAAATCAAGTGAGCCGTAACCGGTTGTGTTGGTGACAGGTGCATTAAATGACCGGTCTATACCATTTACGGTCATCACGTGCTGAATGGTCTGTCCGTTCAGTGCGATCGTTTCATCGGTGTTGCCGTAGGTATAATCCCAGTCTTCAATGTCATCATCGTTCTCAAAGCTGTAGAGTGATTTGAACGGATTATCACCGAGGTATTCGTTGCCTTTCCATGTGTGTCCTTCGGCGATAGGGTACACCAGCTTTACGAACCTCATGTTGTTTTCTATTACTTCGGTGGTTGTTTTAGCGGGCGTTATATAATAGGTTCCTGAAGAAACCCAGGGTTGGGTGCCTGCCGTGTCGCGCGTAAACCGGTAGATCCTGTAACTGGGTCTTCCCAGCCCGTCGGGTACAATTGCATCAACGACATGTTTCTCCTGATAAGAATGCGTTTCCGCAACGGAACCGAAGTTCTTAAAGACGAGTGAATCGAGCCTGTAGGTAATGAACTTTCCCGTCTGCAACGGAAGGTATTCCGACATCTCGGGGCTGGTGAAATCTTCAGTCTTCTTCTTGCAGCTTATTAAAAGAAGGGAGGCAGTGAAAAGAAATATGAATGCTCTCATAGTAAATGGATTCCGGGTACGGCTTTTTGCCACACCTTATATAAGCCTTAAAGCTAATAAAAATAGTTTAGAGATTATAGGGGAAGGACGCAACGAATCCGGATTAAAATCCCCGGAAAATATGGGACTTTACCAGCATCACCAGCGAGCAAAACCACAATATGCAAGCTTATGTGTTCCGGAGAATGATTCCGCCTCCGATAACATCATCACCTTCATAGAAAACAGCGCTTTGGCCGGGTGCGATCCCTTTGGCTTTCTCAAAAAAGCTGACCGTGGCTTCATTTCCCGAAGGCCGCATAAAGGAGAGACCTCCTTTGTCCTTGTAGCGGATCCTGGTGATCGCTTCCATTGGAGCCGGTGCTTCATATTTGATCCAGTTG
>DATMHB010000801.1:0-2079 GCA_035555175.1 Flavisolibacter sp.
CGGGTACAAAGGCTATCGCCTTATTCACATTATTGATCTCTTTCACCAATGCCGCCCTGTTGGTAATTGCCCGCCCTTTCAGGCGCACACCTGAATTATAAGATCCAAAATAGTTGATGCTGCTAAAAATGATCAGCAGGATGATGATGAATTCCTTTGCCAGGTGCCACCGGTCGATGCGGTAAAAATTCTTGAAGGCATTATTACGGAGGAAATACACAAGCCACACGATAATGACCAGAAGCGAACACAGAATAGAAAAGGTGAAAAGCGTACCCCCGCCTACCGACCACACTGAATTGAAATCCCTGATCGTTTTCAGGGAAAGCGAAGCAAATCCCAGCGCGAAAAAAACCAAATGGATGATGCAGTTGGCGATGAGCACCCAAACCAGTTTTGTATTCCAGATAAGCGGGTAGCGGGTCAGCAGGTATTGGTTGAATTTGTTCATTGTGTTAAATTGATCAGGCATCAAAGAATCTTCTCGAGGAAACAGAAATATCGCGCAGGTATTTAACAGGAAGGCCGCCTTGTCCGATGGCGGATAGAACGGAACCCATTTGCGTTCCACCTGTAAAATACAGGATGTAAACGCCACCATTAAACGAAAGCTTTTCAAGTCCCAGAGGATTGATCACCTGTTGCAACTGCTCTCTCGATGCACTTGTTTCGAGTTCTATGATCAGCGGTGCGGGCGCTGCTTCTTCCTTTTCGCCCGTATGTTGGTATTTGGCGATTCCTTTTTGCAGAAAGATGACCTGGTCGGAAACCTTTTCAACTTCATAAAGCTGTTGAGAACTCAAGATGACGCTGAGGGGCATAGAGTACGAGCGGGCCAGGAAGCGCAGGTCTTCCAGTATGATCTGCTGGGCCAGTATGTCCAGATTGGCCAGAGGTTCGTCGAGTAAAAGAATTTCGGGCTTGCGAATGAGTGTTCTGGCCAGTTCGAAGCGCATTTTATAACCGGACGATATCCTGCTCCAGGTATACGACCGGAAGGGTCGGAGGCCCATGCGGGCAATGATCATTTCGGTCCACAAATAATTCTCCTTTCCCTTTAAGCCGGCATAAGTGCTGGCGAATTGGAGGTTGTCCATCAGCAGTCCGTACCAGGCTGCGGGTCGTTGGGGAATAAAGGCAATCCGGGTTTTGATATCATAAAAAGAGGAAGAAGCGGGGTTATTTTTAAAATGGTATTTGATGATGCCGGTGTCGGGTTGCAGTTCGCCATAAAGCAGGCGAAGGAAGGTGGTTTTGCCATTTCCGTTCTCCCCTACCAGTCCGATAATTTCTGAAGGCCGCAGCGCCACGTCCACACTGGAAAGGCTGAAGCTTCCCCTGCTATATTTTTTGGAAACGCTTTCGGCACTCAGCTTTACTTCATACTGACCGGCAGCAGGTGTGCGGTAGCCTTGCCCGATCACCGAAAGGAGATCCTTTACCTTTTCATTGATCACCGCTTTATCCCGTTCTTGTCCTCCATGGTTATCATACCAGTCGCAAAACGCCAGGGTTTTTTCATAAACGGTAAAGTCGTTGGTTTCGATGGCGGCATCGAGCAAGCGCCGATAGCCGAGGTGATAGTCGCCGTGGTTGAAATAACTGGCTACTTCAGCCAATCGCTCATTGAATGTTTCAATCATGAGGAGCAGAGGTTAGCACACAATATAGAATGCAATTGGCAAATTATAAATAAGGACACTATTGCATTGAACGGCCGGTGGAGGAATACGCCGCGCTGATAGGTGTCGGGAACAGCGAATGGTTTCGAATGATAGCTGCTGTTGGGTGATGGACATAATTCAAATTTTCTTCTCCTGATCCATGCGCAGGAAAGAGCCTTTCATCTTTCTGAAAAGATCAGGATGCGCAATGGGGCTATCTTCAGCTGGGTGAAAATGGTCTTTACCATTGCATTCTACAGGCATTTCTCTTATTATTGTATATCATCAAAGCGTTCATCTGTGCGTGTAACACTGATAAATATTTTTTGTTCCGTTTTTTCATGTTCTCTGCTCCTTTTGTGCGCCTGCAATAAGCCGGGAGAGGAGGAGAAGGCGCTTCCTATAATCACTGCTA
>DATMHB010000802.1:0-4216 GCA_035555175.1 Flavisolibacter sp.
CGGCGACGATCCCTTCGGCTTCGGCCGGCGAATTGATCAATCCCACCGCTCCCGTCATGATGCCCGTCTCTTTCCGAATCCGTTCAGCAAAAGGTGTCTGATATAAAGGACCAATTGGAATATGCACGCCGCTTGTATTGCCTCCGCTGGAGCAGTCGATAAGGTCCACAGAGTTTTTCTTAAGTGTTTGTGCAAGTGTTATCGAATCTTCAATGGTCCATCCGCCTTCGGCCCAATCGGTAGCGGAGATGCGCACAAACAAGGGCCTTTGCTCAGCCCAAACCTTGCGAATGGCCTGTATAACATCAAGCAAGAGCCTCGTTCTGTTTTCAAATGATCCGCCATACTGATCGCGGCGCTGGTTGCTCAGCGGAGAAAGGAATTCGTGCAGCAGATAGCCGTGTGCCGCATGGATCTCGATGATCTCGAATCCCGCCAGCACGGCGCGGGCGGCGGCATCTCTGAAATCATCAATGACTTTGTTGATCCCGGCGCGGTCAAGTTCAAGCGGCCGGGGTTCTGAATCCTTAAAAGGCAATGGACTCGGCGCAAGAGTTGTCCATCTGCCTTCTTCTTCGTGCAGGAAGGCGCCGCCTTCCCAGGGTCTGTGATGGCTGGCCTTGCGACCGGCATGTGCCAGCTGAATGCCGGGAACAGCATCTTGCGACCTGATAAAATCCGTGATCTTTTTTAAATATCCGATGTGTTCATCTTTCCACAAGCCGAGATCATGTGGAGTGATTCGCCCGTCCGGCGATACAGCGGCAGCCTCTGTCATCACCAGTCCTGCGCCTCCAACGGCGCGTGAGCCCAGGTGGACAAGGTGCCAGTCGTTCGCGAAACCGTCCTGGCTGCTGTACTGACACATCGGTGAGACGGCAATGCGGTTTTTTAATTCAACGGATGCGATCCTGAGTGGTTCAAATAAATACGCCATGCGCTACGAGTGCAAACTTCCGACCATCATTCGCGACGGGTCTGGCATTTTTTTTTACTTGTTTAAGAACATAATCGATAAAAATGAAATTTCTAAACGAATGGTGGGGCATTAATGAGAACATTGCCCCATTGGAGATAGCTGCGCGTTCCGCCGTCATGTTTATCATAGCCCTGGTGCTTATCCGGATAGCCGGCATGCGTCCATTCGGAAAAGGCGAGGGTTTTGACAAGATCATCACTTTTTTGATCGGGGCGATATTAAGCAGGGGAGTGGTGGGCGCAACGCCATTTTTTTCCACGGTGGTTTCCGTGATCGTGATCATTATCGTTCACAAGATCCTGGCAAAGCTTTCTATCTACAACAAATGGTTTGGCGATAAAGTGAAGGGAAGTCCCATCATGCTTTACAGGGATGGCAGGTTTTTGGAAGAGCATATGCACAAAACCAATCTTACCAAGCATGACGTTTTGGAGGAACTCAGGTTACAGTGTCAGACGGAATCGCTGGAAAAAGTTGATGCCATCCTGATGGAGCGCACCGGCGAGGTAAGTTTTTTAATGAAGGAAAATAAACAATGAGACCGTTCTTGCGCGAGGTAAGACAGGCGTCCGTAAATTGTCTTTTCGTGACCCGGCGAAAAAGGGAAGGGGTTTCAGCGGATCTCTTCTTCGATCAGGTCGTTTAAGCTTTTTTCACTTTCCGAAATCCAGTTGGGAAGATGCGGCTCAACGATCCTCCACTGGCTGTCTTCTTTGTGCATCTTGAACATGATGCGGTTGCCGCGATCATCGGGAACATCAACGTGAAACAAAGAATTGGAATTACCGGGTATCATCCTGAAATTAAATTCGCGGAGGCGGTCGAAGGTTTTTACCAGTTTGGTAAAATGTACATTTTTGGTGAAATTAAAGTTCATAGCGTCCAGTTTGTGCGTGGGGAAGAGCAATCACCATGCGTGAATTACATAAGGAAATGCTAAGATTAACTGAAAAATCCATGCCATTAAAATAGCAATTGGTGTATATTTTGCTAATGTTTAAAAAAGAGCTTAACTCTTGAGCGACAACCCTTAGCTTTGCGCTCGTTCCGAAGAATCAATTGATCAAGGAGTTATCAGAACGTTTTGAAAATGGCACCCAAGTTTCCTACTGTAAAGCAGTCCTTCCATACAGAATTAAAAAGACGGATCAACGAATATTTCGAATCCACCGGTAAATCTTTAAGCGGTAATACCCGATTGTACACCAAGGCGGCGGTGTTGATCACCAGTTTTATTTTTCTTTATATCCATCTTGTATTTTTCACGCCGGCCATTGTATGGTCGGTTCTCGAATGCGTGTTGCTCGGCATAGTGGTAGCCGGCATCGGCTTCAATATCATGCACGATGGCGCACATGGCAGCTTCAGCAAACACAAATGGCTGAACAGTGCAGCGGCATTTACGCTGAATGTACTGGGCGGCAGCTCCTTCATGTGGAATATTAAGCACAACGTGATCCATCATGCGTATACCAATGTGGACGGTGTTGACGATGACATCGATATTCAGCCATGGATGCGCATGAGCGCTACGCAGCCACGACTGAAGATGCACCGTTACCAGCATGTTTATTTCTGGGTGTTGTATGCATTGCTGTACATCCTCTGGGTTTTTGTTCTCGATTATCAGAAATACTTCAAACGCAAGATCGGCGATATGCCGCTGAAGAAAATGAGCGTGACAGACCATATAGTCTTCTGGTCCTTCAAATTATTTTACCTCTTTGTTTTCATTGCCATTCCCATTTATATGCTGGGATTCATTTCATGGATGGTGGGCTTCCTGATCTTTTCTCTGGTTGCTGGCTTTGTGCTGAGCATCGTGTTCCAGTTGGCCCATACCGTTGAACACACGCATTTCCCGATGCCGCATGAAGACACCGGCCGGCTGGAAGATGAATGGGCGATCCATCAGTTGAAGACGACGGCGAATTTTGCTCCAAAGAATAAATTCATCAGCTGGCTGGTAGGAGGTTTGAATTTCCAGATCGAACATCATCTTTTTCCAAAGGTCTCACATGTGCATTACAGCAATTTGCGAAGGATCATAAAACAGGCATGCGACGAATACGGGATTCCTTATATTGAGTATCCGAAGATGCGGCATGCAGTGGTTTCTCACGTGAGCTTCCTCAAGCAAATGGGTCGCGGATAAATAAACATAACTGCAATTTTTATTGTCGCTCTTAACAAATTTTCTTTCAACTCATCCGTAATTTTTAGAGTCAGTTTTCTTATCTTTGCTTCGTTATTTTGAGCATCGCAATCGGTTAGGTGTACAATTAATCTGCTAGTATTTCCGCTGTTAGTTAGACCCTTTACTTTCTTGCCTCGTCTCAGATCCATTTTTAATTCATAAAAAGAAAGTATGAACATTTACGTTTCCAATTTGAGCTTCAACGTACAGGATGAAGACTTAAGAGAATTCTTTACAGAGTATGGCGAAGTTTCTTCTGCCAAAGTTATTACGGACAAATTCACAGGTAAGAGCCGTGGATTTGGTTTTGTTGAAATGCCCGATACAGAGGCTGCCCAAAAAGCAATCGCTGAACTGGACAATGGTACTGTTGAAGGCAGGACCATCCGTGTAATGGAAGCAAAACCAAAAGAAGAGAAACCCCGTAACAGCGGTGGTGGTGGCTTCCGCGGAAATGGCGGCGGCTTCAACAGCGGCGGCGGTTATAACAAGAACAGGTATTAAAATATTGGCTTTGTGTGATAAGAGTCCCGCATCTGCGGGACTTTTTTATTGTGTTGACCTATCGCCGTGCCGTGGTACAAACATTGCATTTTAGCAGTTGACCCTAATTTACCCATTATGAAAAATGAAATGCTGCTTGCCCTCTCATTCTTTATTCTTACAAAGGCCTTTGCTCAAAACGATACGGTACAACTGATACGCGACAGCGCACAACACACGAGCCAGGCTTACGCCCGGCCTGCTATGCCCGGCGAAACAACAAAGGCAAAAATTTACAAGCTGAAACCCATAGTGGACGTTCCCGTTACAGCTGTCGGCGTGGGGTGGTCGCTCTACGCCTTTACAAAGATTTACAGCAAGGACCGGGTACCGGAAGCAACCATCCTGTCACTCAACAAAAATGATATTGCCGGCATCAACCGTTTTGTTGCTGACCTCTATTCACCCCGGGCCCTCGATATCAGCAATGGATTTTTTTACGGATCCATGCCTTTCCCGGTGGTGCTTATGCTCGATAAACATATCAGGCATGACGC
>DATMHB010000803.1:0-11404 GCA_035555175.1 Flavisolibacter sp.
TTCATGGCTCCGCTCAGATCATTGACTACGCTGAGCGCAAATCGGTCTGTTACAGGATTGGGGAAGAGCTGCAGTGATGCAGTCATCGCCGTGATGTCGGTTGCTTGTGCCGCCGAGGCGCTCGCAATGCTTTGCGATGCTTCATTGGTGATCTGCCACCAGTTGATATTCCAGCCCGAGCCCTTTGCATCAGTTGTGTAGATGCGAAGGGTTTGTTGTCCTGCAGGAAGTGTTACCTGTGCTGATATAGTTTGATAGGTTTGCCACCATCCTGTGTTGGGAACCGTTACAGTTGCAAGCGAAGTACCCGAGGAATTCCTTAATTGGAACTGCACACCTGTATTGGTTGTAGCCACGCCGAAGTTCACTGTATAAGTGCCTGCCGCAGGAACATTCACCGAATAATCCATCCAGTCGTTATTTTCCTGCCAGCCTACATTGAGTCCGCCGCCTGCATCACCGGTGTTTTCAGTTTGAATGCCACTCATAGCCGTATAACTTTCCGCTTCGATCTTAATAGAAGTAGTGGTTGGAGGAGGCGGAGGCGGTGTTGCAGTACCAACGATCTCCCACCAGTTGATGTTCCAGCCCGAGCCTTTTGCATCTGTAGTAACGATGCGAAGGGTTTGCTGTCCCGCAGGAAGGGTTACCTGCGCTGATATAGTTTGATAAGTTTGCCACCAACCGGTATTGGGAACAGTAACAGTTGCAAGTGCAGTGCCGGAGGCATTCCTTAATTGGAACTGAACACCTGTATTGGTCGTAGCTACACGGAAGTTCACGGTGTAAGTACCTGCCGAAGCTACATTGACTGAATAATCCATCCAATCATTATTTTCCTGCCATCCAACATTGAGTCCGCCACCAATATCACCTGTATTTTCAGTTTGAATACCGCTCATTGAAGAATATTTTTCAGCTTCGATCCTAATTGTGCCACTGCCTGGAGGCGGTGCAGGTGATGATACGATCTCCCACCAGTTGATATTCCATCCACTGCCCTTTGCATCAGTTGTAACAATGCGAAGCGTTTGCTGTCCTGCAGGAAGTGTTACTTGTGCAGAAACGGTCTGATAGGTTTGCCACCATCCTGTGTTGGGAACAGTAACAGTTGCAAGCGAAGTACCCGAAGCATTTCTTAATTGGAACTGCACACCGGTATTGGTTGTAGCCACTCGGAAGTTAACGGTGTAAGTTCCTGCTGCAGGAACATTCACTGAATAATCCATCCAGTCATTATTCTCCTGCCAGCCTACATTGAGTCCACCACCTGCATCACCTGTATTCTCTGTCTGGATGCCGCTCATTGCCGTATAGCTTTCCGCTTCGATCCTCTGTGATGTAGGGGCGGGTGCAGAACTGCTCACGGTTATGATCACGTCATCGGATGCAGTGGCGCCGCCATTATCGGTAACAGTTAAACGAAACATGTACGTTCCGGCTACGAGGCCAGTGGCGGTAACGACCGGGGTATTGGTGGCTGAAAGGGTTGCGTTATTGGGTCCGCTCACTTCGGCCCATTTGTACACGGCAATTGATCCATCGGGATCTATAGCGCTTCCATTAAGGGTTACCTGGGCTGCCGATACAGAAACCGTTTGATCGGGGCCTGCATTCGGTAGCGGTAATTGATTTGAAACACCCGAGCACCCCGCTACATTAATCGAAACCGGAATGTTGGAAGTGATGGCGCCGCCTGCCGGTGTAAGGTTGTTGCACAGGATATTTCCGGTTGGCGCATAAGTATTATAGGTAAGATAAACCCTGAAGTGGTTGTCTGTGTTGGCGCCTAAGGTGTTATTCTTGACCTGGAATGTTGTTGGCATCACAGGGTTGGTGAGCCTTGTATCCACCATGATACTGGCCGATCCATCCGCACTACGGCCGGCAAGTTGTCCGCTGTGATCGACCTTGTTGTTCTCGATTCTTATTAGTCCGGATCCAAGAGAGAATATGCCGCTTGAAAAAGTGTAATCGATCGTATTATCGTGAACATATGCCGAAGTATAACCGCCGAGAACAATTCCGTTTCCCTGGCTTGGCACAAATTCAAATCCCGCATTGGTCACTGTGTTATTATAGATCTCGTTCGATCCATAGTCCGAATTCGACAGCTGGATGGCCCCACGTCCGGTATGATCGATAATGTTGTTGTAGATCTTAACGTTGCCCAGCCGCACCGGCAGCGGATACGTGGTTACGCCATTGCAGCTGACGGGCCGCTCTCCATTCGGCGCCGTTGAACCTGCATAAATACCTTCTTGTGCAAGGTTGGACATGCGGTTGTCGTGTACAGAAATATTATTGATCCTCCAGTTTGGATATTGGAGCAGGGGATCGCAGGAGCCTTCCTGCTTGATCCACATTCCATACCCGTGCATATAAATGTCGGCATGATCAATCTCAATGTCCGAAGACCGCCCGCTGACATTGAAGGCTGGAGCAGTAACGGTTTGGTTCGGCGACGTCATGTAAAACCCATAGCGATCCGCGCTGCCTGTACCTGTAAATTTCATATAGGTACAATTATTCGCAGCCATGGCAGACACCTGCACTTGTCCGCCTTCGTTGATGACGACGATGGGCGCACCGGGCATTCCGCTATAGCCCTCCAATGACAAATAAGCAAATGGGTTCTGACTCGCACGCAATACAAGCGTGTCGCCCGCCCCATAGGCAAAATCTTTTGCGTTCAGGTAAATTCCGTTGTCGCTACCCTTGGACAGGTAGATCTTTCGTGCTGATACAGTTGTGCTAAACAGCAATGAGCATAGAAGGCCGGTCATCAGCGTCCTGCTGATAACAGCCCATGAAGAATTGCTTTTCATAGTTCGTGTTAACAACAGTCCATGTGCTGCACCTTCGGGCGGTGCAGCATATGAACTATCGGGTGGTTTAAAAAACTTTTTTCAATAAAGGGGATCATGGCTTGTGACTGGTGTCATCACAAACTAACGGGGTTAAAAAAAGCCTTTCGAAAAAGGCTTTTTGAATTTTCTTATTTCAGAAGTGCTGAAGCCTCGTCGTAGGATAGTTTCATTAGTTCTGCTTTCGACTTGCCCTGGCTCTCCAGTTGGCTCAGTTTATCAGCAGAAAGAACAAAATATTTAAACCCAAGACCACTTGCCGGAGCCTTTGCTCCGCCATATGCGTCAGCCATGATAGAAATGCCCCCCTGCGCTACCTGGTAGTACCAGAAATAAGAACCTGATCCTGCTTTCTCTTCATAAGGAAGAGCAGAGACGGCCGTGCCATTCTTTTTATAAGCGAGGACCAAACCCTGTGAAGCCACGGAAGAACTGATCGTGCTGTCCTGCAGATTACTGCTGAATACCGTGTAGTTCTCCTGAGCCTGTGCAGACCAGTTGCTGATCGGCTTCCACTCTGAGGACTTTACTGCACTGGCAGCAGAAGCCTGAGCTACGGTGCTTTCTGTATCGTTCTTTTTGCACGATGATGCAAATAAAACAGCACTCAATCCCAATACCATCAATTTGTGTTTGTTCATAGATTTTGCATTTTAAAATTAGAGGTGGTGGCCTATGGCCTTTTATTGTTTCAAGATTTTAATTGTTTCACTCCAATCGCCGATGCTGGTCTTCAACATATAGGTACCAGCAGGGAGGTCGCCGATGGAGAGGTAAGTTTGTGTATCGCCTGTTGCTTTGATTAAAGAGAATTGTTTCTGAATACCGCCGCTTGCATTGAAGAGCACAACATTCATCTTGCCTGAAAGCTTATTGTTGACTCTCAACAGGAACCTGTCTATTGCAGGATTCGGGAAGGCCTCTATGCCTGTTTTACCTTCAGGCTTCATAAGGGCTACGTCAGATCTGTTCGATGATGCAGAGACCGTATTTTGATTCGCTACATTCGTGATCTCCCACCAGTTGATGTTCCATCCATTGGCTTTTGCATCTGTGGTAACGATCCTCAGGGTCTGCTGGCCTGCAGGAAGCGTTACCTGCGACGAAACCGTTTGGTAAGTCTGCCACCATCCTGTATTGGGAACCGTAACCGTAGTCAATGCAGTACCGTCAGCTTTTCTTAGCTGGAATTGAACACCTGTATTGGTTGTAGCTACCCGGAAGTTGACGGTGTAGGTACCAGCGGCAGGAATGTTCACTGCATAATCCATCCAGTCGTTGTTCTCCTGCCAGCCTACATTGAGGCCGCCGTTTTCATCGCCGGTGGTTTCAGTTCCGATACCATTCATCGACGCATAGCTTTCTGCTTCGATCTTCCTGCTGAACACCGCTGGAGCAGGGTTTGCAATTTCCCACCAGTTGATATTCCAGCCTGTGCTTTTTGCTTCGGTTGTATAAATTCTCAGTGTTTGCTGTCCGGCAGGAAGTGCCACCTGTGCGCTCACCGTTTGGTAAGTCTGCCACCATCCTGTATTGGGAACCGTAACTGTGGTGAGTGCAGTTCCTGTTGCATTTCTCAGTTGGAATTGAACACCAGTATTGGTTGTAGCCACACGGAAGTTCACTGTGTAAATGCCTGCCGAAGGAACATTCACCGAATAATCCATCCAGTCATTGTTTTCCTGCCAGCCTACATTGAGTCCGCCATCCACATCAGAAGTTTTCTCGGTATGAATGCCGCTCATATTCGAATAGTTTTCTGCTTCTATCTTCAGTGAGCCGGAAGGCCAGCCATTACCAATGGCAACGATCACTTCATCCGCAGCAGAATTTCCATTGTTATCTTTTACAGTCAGCCTGAAGAGATAGCTTCCTGGAATCAATCCGGTCACTGTGGTCCTTGCTGCATCAGGTGTCACAATGTTAACGTTATTCGGTCCCGTTACTTCTGTCCATGCATACGTCACTGATCCGTTGGCACCTTTTGCATTTCCTGATAGCGTGGCGCTCACCGCTGAAACAGGAAGGGTTTGGTCATCACCTGCATCGGAGGCAATCGATTTATTATTATCTCCTTTTCCGGTCTTCACTTCCCACCAGTTGAGATTCCATCCTGTGCTCTTTGCGTCAGTGGTAACGATCCGTACTATCTGTGGTCCTGCGGGAAGCGTTACCTGTGCAGAAACCGTTTGGTAGGTCTGCCACCATCCCGTATTAGGAATGGTTACGGTTGAGAGCACCGTGCCATCCGCTTTTTTCAATTGGAACTGCACACCGGTATTTGGCGTAGCTACGCGGAAGTTTATCGTGTAAGTGCCTGCTACAGGAACCTTGATCGCATAATCCATCCAGTCGTTGTTCTCCTGCCATCCTACATTATCACCACCATTATCGTCGCCAGTAGTTTGCGTTTGAATTCCGTTCATTGCAGAGAAGCTTTCAGCTTCTATACGACCGGGTACATCTTTGTATACTATTGCAGGCGGCGCGGCTGCATTTACTGTAACAGTTACATCTGCTGTGGCAGCGGCACCATCATCATCGGTTACTTTCAAACGGAATGTATAAACACCTTGTACAAGACTGCTTACCGTTGTAGATGCAGCACCGGCATTGGAGAAATTTGCTGATGACGGTCCGTTCACCTGCGACCATGCATAGGAAGCGATCTTTCCATCACTGTCTGTTCCATTGCCATTAAGGCCGGCTGAATTCGACGGAAGTGTGATGGTTTGATTGGAGCCTGCATTGGCAACCGGTACCTTGTTTACTTTGGCTGCTTTGAAATCCATCCAGTTGAAATTCCATCCACCCGATGCATTGCTGGTAAAGATTCGCAGCGTTTGCTTGCCTGCACCGAGCGCAACTGTTGTAGAAACAGTTTGCCAGTTCTGCCACCCGCCCGTATTCGGAACCGTAACGGTTGAAATGACGGAACCATCGCTTTTACGGATCTGGAATTGAGCGCCGTTATTTGGTGAAGCGATCCTGAAAGCAACTGAATAGTTACCGGCAGCATTAACCGATACATTGTAATCCATCCAGTCATTATTATCCTGCCAACCAATGTCCTGGCCTCCGCCTGCGTCACTAGTGCCTTCGGTCTGGATTCCATTCATGTCAGAAAAATCTTCGGCTTCGATACGGCCGGGAAGATTGTTATACACGGGTGAAGGCTTCACAGTGATCATCACTTCATCATAACCTGTTCCGGCAACCTTGCCGTACTTTTTGCCATTGTCATCCGTTACGGTCAAACGGAAAATATAAGTGCCGGGATTCAGGTCAGTCACGACCGGATTGGCAATGTCTTTATTATTAAAATTACCGCCCGCAGGTCCGGAAATCTTGCTCCAGGTATAATCGGTAATAGATCCATCAGGATCATTTCCGCTACCATTGAGCTGGACAAATGGAACAGGCAGGGTAACCGTTTGGTCGGGACCAGCATTCGCAGTGGGCAGCTGGTTATTGTTATTATTATCGTTATTGGTATTGCCGCCGCCTCCTCTTGGATTCTTCAGCATCCATTCATAGATGTTGAGATTTTGATCGTTGCTTCGCCAGTTGGGATCGTAAGGTGTGTTCCATGCGCCGGGATCATGACCACCGGGCACTGCTGTAAGGATAGCTGCAGGTTGCGATTGTCCGCGGTTGACAGCGTTGGTTGCATTCTGAGCGAAGGCAAGCCATGCATCGCTTGCGCCCGTAATGCTCCATACCTTATCACCATAGGAAGCAACGTTAGGCAGATCATCACTTTCGGCAGAGGAGTTGGTACCTGCCGCGCTCACCGGAACGATGGCTGCAAATTTCTGCGCAGCTGCTTTACCGTTGGTAACACACGACCATGAACCAGCGCCTCCGGCTGAAATGCCCGTAACATAAATGCGGGATTCATCAACCCTGTAACGCTTTTTTACATCTTCCAGAATGTACTGAATGCTTCCCCATGCATACGACCACCTCGCAGCGGCAGGGGCCTGCGGAGAAACAACAATGAACTTGTAATTTTTTCCATCGGAAGGATTCACCGCTTCCGGATTAAATCCGTTGGCGATCTTGTTCGGAAGCCCATACACCAAAAGGTTGTATAAGCCGCCGATTCCGTCCCCGCCTTCTCCTGAGCCATGCAGGAAGATGATCAGCGGATACTTGGTGTCGGTAGAATTGTAATCAACAGGTAGCCATGTAAGGCCGTAGGTTGGAGTACCCCAGGCAGTGATTGGATACTGATCAATTTTCTGGAGGCCGAATGTGCCTTGCGCAGAAACCTGAAAAGAAATAAGAGAAGAAAGCAGTGTAATGATCAGAACTTTAGCTCCAGCAGAAAGTGTTTTGAGTTTCATTGATGGCGTTTAAGTGTTAGCTGATTATTGAATGTTCTGATAGGGTGGGAAAAAATTTTCAAGGGTGTAGATTAGACGCCCCGAAGAACGATAATTATGCCAAAGATCAAAATGAAGAATATTTTTTGCGACGCAGGTCGGCAGGAACAGTATTTTTGTCGTTGAAATTCTCAGATTTTGATTTGTATCAAGAACATGAGAAAATCATTTCTACCTTTCTGCTCAAACAAACCTCTTCAGTTTCCTAAGAAATCTGCAAATGTTTGTGAAGTGTAAGAATCGTCTTGCTGAAAAAAAGTTAGTCAGGACTCGACATGGATAGCAAAAGCTTTTAAAAAAATTTTCACTTTAATGCAATCACATGAAGCAGTTTTTAATTCTTCTGTCTTTGATCTGTGCAATGTTTTCGGTATCGGGCCAAAATAAAGGTAAACGAATTTATTTAACAAAAAATAATGATAACGGTTCTTTATTCACACAAGGATCAACATACGAACCGGGTGATACCATCGTCGTGCGCGCGTCATTGAACCCATGGAGCTACATCTATGTCGGTGGCATTAAAGGCACAAAAAAACAACCTGTTGTTTTTATCAACGAAGGTATAGTTGAGTTCGTTTCAGGCATTGATGTAGACAACTGTCAGTACCTGAAAATTTCAGGATCCGGTGCGAAGGAAAGATATGGATTTCGCATCAAGGGATCCGGAGGTGCGGCCATCTCTGTCAGAGGGAAATCGGCGCATGTGGAGGTGGAAAGATTTCACGCCAGCGACGGCTCATTCGGCTGCTGGATAAAGAACGAAGCGAGCTGCGATACATCGGTCAACAACTGGGTGCTCGATGATATCACTGTGCACGATTACGAGATACACAACATGAAGATCGAAGGGTTTTATGCCGGATCAACCGATCCCAACAATGCAAGCAGACCCGTCAATTGTAATGGAACACAACAGTATTATAAACCTTCGAAGCTCGGCAACATAAGGATTTATAATGGTGTTATTGATGGTACAGGCCGGCCGGCGATCCAGGTTTCCAATGCACAGGTCGGTATGAGTGAGATCTACAACAATGTCATTTCAAATGTCGGACGTGAATTTAATGACCAGCAGGGCACGGGTATTTCGCTGGGTGGTTATACACGCGCGTTTGTTCATCATAATAAGATCCGCAACACATATACCTGGGGCATCGCTTGTATCGGCGGAAGCGGTTTGATAAGAATTGAGAACAACGTCATCGACAGCTCGGGCTACCTCGATGGAAGGCATCTCAACTGGCCGCAGAATATTATGATGGATACAAGACCGACCATTCCGCCTGATACAACGCGCTTCATCATTCGGAATAACATCGTGTCTAATCCGGGAAAAGATGTTCATAATATCGAAATATGGAAATCGCTGCCAACTTATGGGAGGGACAATATCATTTGCAACAACAAAGCAAAGGGCAAGGCCGCAACAGTTGGCGTTGCACCCGGTATACAATGGTATAACTGCCGCGTGTTGCAGAAGTCGTCTGCTACAGGCTTTAATCTCAGTAAAAGAAAAATGGCAGTGTTGGCAGTGGGCGGCTTTTTGTTTTTGATCATGGTGTTTGTCGCCCTTTATAAATGGAGGAGAAGATCGCCGAAGAAAATAAATCAGGAAAGAGCTTCTGTTGTTGCTAGGTGAGCGCTGACTCTGCGAATGCGGCGATTTCAAAATTTAAATTCAAAGCTTAAGGACGAAACCATTACGGCACGGGCGTACGCCTTCCAGGTGTTTGAGACCCGCAACGTTGCGCTTCCATTCCCGACCACATCATAAAACGCTTTTTTCCTTAGCTCTTCGAAGGTTGTTTCAACGTTCAATTCCTGCTGAAGTTATTGTCGCCAACAGGAGCTTAAATTAGGAAGGTTGATGACCCGTTTGTGAATGGTGAGTCCTTTATTTCACAAGAGAAAAACCTTTCCTCAACAGGAATACCAATCAGGATTTTAAAAGTGTAATGTTCTTGAGGGTTTTCATTAACCTTCCGGCCTTTGCCAAAAAGCAATACGCGCAAAGAGCGAACGTCGGTGAGCTGAGGTCATCGCATCGGTCTTAGATGAAAAAATAATCCCCGGTCAGAAGGCTGACCAGGGATTTCCCATAGAGATAATATTGTTTATAATTTCACCAGCTTCGTCGTTTCGCTCCAGCTTCCCATTGTTACGGTCAGCGTGTACGCTCCGGCAGAGAGACCCGACGCAGACAGATAGGTTTGTGTAGCACCTGAAGCGGATTTTGCTACCGAGAAAGTTTTCTTCACGGTGCCCGCAGCATCTTTTACTACTACCTGCATCATGCCCGTAAGTGTATTGTCAACCTTCAGGGCGAACCTTTCTGTTACCGAAGCAGGGAAGATGTCAAGCGCAGTTGAAAGAACTGACGTGATATCTGTTGCCTTGCCAATCGACATTGCAGATGTGGTGCTGTTTGTGATCTGCCACCAATTGAAGTTCCAACCAGTTCCCTTTGCATCTGTTGTAATGATACGCAGGGTTTGTTGTCCGGCGGGGAGCGTTATTTGTGCAGAGACGGTCTGATAGGTCTGCCACCATCCGGTGTTCGGAACGGTAACGGTTGTAAGTGCAGTGCCAGCAGCATTTCTTACCTGAAACTGAACACCTGTGTTCACGGTGGCCACCCTGAAGTTCACTGTGTAAGTTCCGGCAGAAGGAATGTTCACTGAATAATCCATCCAATCATTTGTTTCCTGCCATCCAACATTCTTGCCGCCACCAGCTGCATCACCCGTGGTCTCGGTCTGAATACCGCTCATGTTTGTATAGCTTTCTGCTTCGATGTTGATGGATGTCGTTGTTGCAGGAGGAGGCGTTGCAGTTGTTGCACCGGCAATTTCCCACCAGTTTAGATTCCAGCCGGTCACCTTTGCATCTGTCGTTACAATTCTCAGTGTTTGCTGACCTGCGGGAAGCGTAACCTGCGCAGACAAGGTCTGATAGGTTTGCCAGCCGCCTGTATTTGGAAGGGTTATTGTTGCCAACACTGTTCCGGAAGCATTTCTCAATTGGAATTGTGCGCCTGCATTCGGAGTTGCCGCGCGGAAGTTCACGGTATAAGTTCCTGCCGCTGCTACATTCACTGAATAATCCATCCAGTCATTATTTTCCTGCCAGCCCACATCCAGTCCACCACCAGGATCACCAGTTACTTCAGACTGAACACCACTCATCGCTGTATAGTTTTCAGCTTCTACTCTGATAGTGCTGGTAGATGGCGTAGGGGTTGGCGACGGCGGGGGCGGAGGCGGAGGGGTTGATGCGGCTACCACTTCCCACCAGTTGATATTCCATCCGCTGCCTTTTGCGTCCGTTGTAACAATCCTTAGTGTTTGTTGTCCTGCCGGTAATGTTACCTGTGCAGAAATTGTCTGGTAAGTTTGCCACCAGCCAGTATTGGGAACTGTAACCGTTGTCAACGAAGTACCATCAGCTTTTCTCAGTTGGAACTGAACGCCGGTGTTGGTAGTGGCTACGCGAAAGTTGACAGTATAAGTGCCTGCAGTGGCAACGTTAACATTGTAGTCCATCCAGTCGTTGTTCTCCTGCCATCCAACATTCTTGCCGCCACCGGCTGCATCACCCGTGGTCTCGGTCTGAATACCGCTCATATTGGAATAATTCTCTGCTTCGATTCTGCTCGGAACCGCGGTGTAGTTTGTGGCAGTGGGCGGTGTTGCTGTTACCACCACATTCACATCTGAAGTTGCGGAAGCACCTGCATTGTCTGTTGCTTTTAATCTGAAAGTATAAGTTCCCTGAACGAGTCCGCTCACTGCGGTTACCAACGCGGAAGCATTTGAAAGTGCCGCATTGCTTGGTCCTGTCAACTCACTCCAGTTAAGCGACACTACCGATCCATCGGGATCCGTTGCCGTACCACTCAGTGTGGTCTGGTTGGCAGGCAGCGTGATCGTCTGATTGCTGCCTGCATTGGCAGTAGGTGCTGCATTCACAGCAGGAGGAGGCGCAGTGGTTCCATTTGTATATTTCAGCATCCACTCATAGATGCTCAAATTTTGTGTATTGCTTCTCCAGTTGGGATCATAAGGTGTATTCCATGCACCGGGATCATGTCCGCCGGGCACTGCGGTAAGCAGGGCCTTCACCACCGGTGCCGGCACTGCATTATTA
>DATMHB010000804.1:0-9760 GCA_035555175.1 Flavisolibacter sp.
TCAGTGCAGTCGAAAACAATTTTGTGCTTGCCTTTTAATTTGTTGAACCAGGCATCGGGATCATCATCGTTGGGCGCATGATGTAATCTTCCTGTGCCCGCAGCTACGGATTGAAGAGGAGATGCCAATGTGGCGAGACTCATAGCCGCTGCACCCGTAGCAATGGTGCCAATGAAAGAACGACGGTCGGTGGTTGTGTTGGGGTCATTACTTTTCATAATCGCAGTTTTAAAGTTGAATGGTCATTCAAAAGCTACGAAATCCCCAAGGCTTCATAAAATAAATTTTTGCAACACATACGCCGCAGGCCGCGATGCGATTAACTTTGCGGCCGATGAAAATGAAAGAGGGCAGGTCATCAAAACCGGTGGCCGTTTGGATCATGGTTGGCGTTGGCATGCTGATCATACAGGTTGTTCTTGGTGGCATTACGCGCCTCACCGGTTCGGGTTTGTCCATTACCGAATGGGATGTGATCACAGGTACGTTACCTCCTCTGAATGAGGCGCAGTGGCTGCAAGAATTTCATAAATACCAGCAGACGCCTCAGTATCATCTGTTGAATTTCGATTTCAATCTGTCCGATTTCAAATCCATATTTTTCTGGGAGTGGTTCCACCGCTTATGGGGCAGACTTATTGGTGTCGTGTTCCTTATTCCTTTTGTTATTTTTCTGATCCGGCGCAGGTTTCGCGATGATATGATCAGGCCACTCATTATCTTATTCCTTCTCGGAGCACTTCAGGGTGCGGTGGGTTGGATCATGGTTGCGAGCGGATTGACCGGCGATGCAGTTTATGTGAAACCCACAAAGCTTGCCATGCATTTTATTCTTGCGTGCATTTTGATCAGCTATGCATTTTGGTTCGGACTTCAATTGTTGGTGAAGCGCGAAAGCCTCGTATGGAACCCGAATCTGAAACGGTTTACATGGTCGATCCTTGGTTTATTGCTGATCCAGTTGGTGTTTGGCGCGCTGATGGCGGGACATAAAGCGGCTCAGGCTGCGCCGACGTGGCCCGATATCAATGGAACCTTCGTACCCGACCATGTTTTCAATCGCCCTGAAGGATTGATCTCAATCATCGAAAACAGCATCGTCATTCATTTCATTCACCGCTCCATCGCTTATATCCTGGTGATCCTTGTTTTGATCTGGACCATCATGGCGAATAAGACGGGGAGCACCAAGGCATTTTCCGCATGGCGTAAACTCCCGCCTTTTTTTGTTTTGGTCCAATTGCTTCTGGGCATTTTTACGGTCCTTACCAGCACCCGTATCAGGATCGCCCGATGGAACATATTTGAATGGATGGCCCAACTACACCAGCTGGTAGCAATATTTCTGCTGCTATCCCTGATAGGGGCGCTGTATTTCATTCGTGGCAAAAAAATGTCAAATCACCGATAAACACTTGAACCTAAGCGGATTTAATACTACTTTAGACATAGATGAAAACACCTGCATCCTTAAAAACCTATATACGAGGAATTTTTTATTCGCTACCCGTTCAACTGATCTTCCTTCATTTCAGGAAATACCAGGTGCTTCTTGTTTTCTGGATCATCATGTTTGCCGTGGTGAACAGCAGCTTCATGAAAAGCTTTGGCGCCGATGCCCTCTTTCTAGCGCCTGAGTACCTTGGCAATGTAAATTCATTGAGTGCAGCCATCATGGGCATGTCCATCGGCGTATTCATCATGTGCTGGAACATCACAACTTTCATCTTATTCAGCCGCCACTTTACTTTTTTGGCTGCGACTGCATTTCCTTTCTTAAAATATTGCATCAACAACAGCGTCATACCGATCATCTTCCTGATCTTTTATTTGCTGAAGGCTTACCAGTTCGCGCACTACAAGGAACTGATCTCGAACGTGGAGATCATTTTCCTTACCGTAGGCTTCATCGCAGGATTGCTGCTGGTCCTTTCGCTTTCGTTTTTTTATTTCTTTCGCGCGGACCGGACCATTTTACGCAAGCTTCAGCCGGCATTTAACAATGCAAAGAATGTGATCTATCATTTCCAGCCGGAGCCACATCCTTCTACCATCCGTTCGCTGATCTATTCCGAATGGTTCCTTGATTCGTTCTTTCGCGTTCGCCGTTGTCGCGATGTGTCGCACTATTCCCGCGACCTCATGGAAAAGATTTTCAAGAGGCACCACTTTGCAGCTGTTGTGAGTTTGCTCATTTCCTATCTTTTTTTGATCATCATCGGTTTTTTTCTGGACCATAAATTTTTTCAGCTGCTTGCCGGCGCCAGCATCACCTTACTATTTGCAATATTGATCGGTGTTTGCGGCGCCATTGTATATTTCTTTCAAAGCTGGAGCGTGCCGGCATTTCTCCTGTTCGTGATCATGCTCAATTTTCTTTACAGGATCAACTGGATCGATCCCAGGAACAAGGCCTATGGCCTGAATTATACCAACAAGAATGAGCAACCCGAATATAGCCAGGAGTCGCTTGAAGCACTGAGCAACCGCGATTCGTGCAATGCCGATAAGAAAAGAATGGAGGGCATTCTCAATCGTTGGAAACAAAAGCAGGGATCTGACAAACCATTGCTTGTGCTGATGACCACGAGCGGCGGCGGCACCCGCAGCGCCACTTTCACAATGGACGTGTTGCAACGACTGGACAGCATCACCGATGGCCAGATCATGAACAAAACATTTTTGATCACAGGCGCCTCCGGCGGCATGATCGGCGCTTCTTACTTCCGTGAACTATACCGCCAGAAAGTGCACAATAATGGCGTTAACCTGAGATCAAAGCAATATGTGGATGACATTGCAGAAGACCTGTTGAACCCCACCTTTACTTCATTTATTGCCAGAGATCTATTTGCGCCTGAACAAAAATTCTCGGTAGGCCCATATACTTATTTGCGCGACAGGGGCTATGCTTTCGAATCAGCGCTGAATGACAATACGGGTGGTGTGCTGGACAAGCGGCTGCGCGACTATGCGCCGGACGAAGCTGCTGCAAATATTCCGCTGATGTTTTATCATACCGTGATTACGAGAGACGGCAAGATGATGCTGCTGAGCACCCAGCCGATCCGTTTTATGATGCAGCCCCCCGGCGATTCAAGCGATGTTCCTCCTGCAGCAGATGCAGTGGATTATACCAGCTTCTTTTCGAAGCAGGATCCTTTCAACCTGCGCATGCTTACAATTCTGCGTATGAATGCCACCTTTCCTGTTGTGTTGCCAAATGTGTGGATGCCATCAAACCCGGTGATCGATGTGATGGATGGAGGACTGCGCGATAATTTTGGAGTGGAAAACTCGCTTCGCTTTCTTTCACACATGCAGTCGTGGATCGAAGAGAATACCAGCGGCGTGCTGATCGTGCAGATCAGAGACCGCATGGACGGAGGATGGGAAAACCCATATGAATACGATGACCTGACGGGAAATGCTACGAAGCCTTTCTTTTTGCTGCAACACAACTGGTATAAGATGATGGATTATTTCCAGAGCGATATGGAAAATTATTTCATGAACAAAACGGGTTATCCCATACATAAGATCACTTTCCAGTATATTCCCAACAAGGAAGAGAACAAGGCAGCCCTGAGCTTTCATTTATCAGAAAGGGAAAAGATCGACATCGAAGCGTCGCTCGATTCAAAACATAACCAGGAAAATTTCATTAAGATATCCCAGCTGTTGAATAACCGCGACAAATTAGCGAGTACGGCGCCGGGGAAGGGCTACTAAGATCATTATGTCCGCAAGGACAGGTTAATTTGCCGGAATTTCGCAAATATCTACCCGCCTTTTCCCTAATTACTATCGCATCAGCCTGAAAAAAGAAGGTAGCATGCGGATGTTTAATTGCTTTTCTGTTTCTACAGGGTCGCCATCAATGTGCATGGGCGCACTGCGTGCATTGCGGATCGAGATATCACTGACCTGGAAATACAGCACGCTTGCTTTTTCATTCAGCACGGCAGTTTCCTGCAATTCATTGTATCCTCCCACCTGCATCAACGCCTGGAAGAGCACACTCAGCTTGTTTTGCTTAGTCATGATCACAATATCCAACAATCCATCGTTGAGGCTTGCTCGTGGTGCAATGGTAAAATGATTTCCAAACTGGTTGCTGTTGGCGATGCTAATAAAAAACGCATCCGTTCTGAATTCGCGGCCTCCGGTTTTTATAACAAAGGGATAAGTGCTGGCAGAAAAAAAATTCGCCACCGTCTTTCTGATGTAGGTGGTCAGACCGCGCCTGGGATCATTCGCAAAATCATGCGCCACCTGGGCATCCAGTCCCAGTCCGCAGAGCATGCACGCGAAGCTGCCGTTCACGGTAAACGCATCGGTAGTTTCGGCGTTGCCTTTGAAGATGATTTGCAAAGCTTTTTCAGGATTTTTTGGAATGCCGGCACTAAAGGCCAGGCCGTTGCCCGACCCGGTGGGTATAATGCCGAATGGAAGTGAAAGCTTACCCAGGCAGCTGATGGCCTGATTGATGGTTCCGTCGCCTCCTGCGATGATGATCTCTGTGAACTCGTCTTCTTTGATGATGGGTATCAGAAAAGAATAATCGCCGCTTTCAACTGAAGGATAGATTGCGAATTCAAATCCTGCTTCTTTTGTTCGTTGTGCAATGATCTCTTTGATGGCTCCTTTGCTTTGCGTACCGGAAATGGGATTAACGAGGTATAAAAGCTTTCTTTTCATGAAAATTCAGTGCCATTGTTCAGGCAGCAAGGTTGGGATTCTGAAGATTGCGCCAATCAAATCATTGTAAAATCAGTGTGCACAAATGTACTCTGCGAACGCGAATGGATGCCTTTAATTTCGGATCGGTAGGCAGTGACCAGGTAAATATTTTTATTGTTTTTGATTTTTGGAAGAGCGCCTGCAAAGCTGGTCCATCCAGCTTCATTTTGCCTGCCCTGACTTTCTTCAATTCTGTATCCTTTTCATCAAAAACCACGATGAATCTTTCCCATCCTTTTTGTAACTCCTGTTGTTTGTATACAACTAACAGCTCCTTTTTCTTTTTGAGGTCGGCCGGATGAATGGTGATGATATTCTTTTCCGGGTCCTCGCCGGATGTTCTCAAAACCGTTTTGCCGTTGTAAGAAACCGTCCAGCTATCTTGTGAAAAGCCGGTTGATGCCAGAGAAATGCAGAGAAGCAATAAAAACCATCTCATTCCCAAATGTATCCAATTATTCGGCGGTCGACTGTTTGTAAATTGCAAAAGTGAATCAGACAAAAAGAGCGGGTAACAGCGCGGAGAACTGAAGGCAGCAGTAAGCTTCGTGCCTTAATTGGTTCTGCCTTTTCATCGCGCGTTTGCCGACCTGGCGAAAAGGCGGCGCCAAAGCTTCAAAAAGTTTTTGTAAAGTCCTCTATTTACTGGCTTCCCCCGGCTTAATTGCCTACCTTTGCGCCTCTCAAAATTGCCGGGCCATCACCTTCAATTTCAGGGTCGAATGACCATAAAATGGCAGCTAAAGCCTGAGCTTATAATAAATTATGGAAATTAGAAATATAGCGATCATCGCCCACGTAGACCACGGAAAGACCACTCTGGTGGACAAAATCCTTCACGCCACCAAAGTATTCCGCGATAACCAGGAAACTGGCGAGCTGATCATGGACAGTAACGACCTTGAAAAAGAACGAGGCATTACCATATTCAGTAAGAATGCAGCCGTAACCTATAAGGGTGTAAAGATCAACGTTATTGACACGCCGGGCCACGCCGACTTTGGAGGTGAGGTAGAAAGGGTGTTGAAAATGGCCGATGGTGTGATCCTGCTGGTAGATGCCTTTGAAGGACCCATGCCACAAACGCGCTTTGTTTTGCAGAAGGCCCTGCAGCTGAACCTGAAGCCGATCGTTGTGATCAACAAGGTAGACAAACCCAATTGCCGTCCCGATGAAGTTCATGACGCCGTGTTTGAATTGTTTTTTAATCTCGATGCGACCGAAGAGCAGCTTGACTTCCCCACCTATTATGGTTCTGGTAAGAACGGCTGGTTCAATGACAGTCTTAAAGAGATCGATAATATCAATCCGCTGCTCGACGGAATCCTTAAGCACGTGCCCGCTCCTAAGATCAGCGAGGGCACTCTTCAAATGCAGATCACTTCACTCGATTATTCCTCCTTCCTTGGAAGGATCGCGATCGGCAAAGTGGCAAGGAATACCATTCGCGAAAACCAGCCGATCTCCCTTGTTCAGGAGAGCGGGATCAAAAAATCAAGAGTGAAAGAATTGTATGTGTTCGAAGGCATGGGCAAGAAAAAAGTGTCGGAGGTAATGGCCGGTGACCTGTGTGCAGTAGTGGGCCTTGAAGATTTTAATATCGGCGATACCATTGCCGATTTTGAAAATCCTGAAGCGCTCCCGGTGATCAGCGTGGACGAACCAACAATGAACATGCAGTTCAGCATCAACAACTCGCCATTCTTTGGCAAGGATGGAAAGTTCGTTACCTCGCGCCATTTGCGCGACAGGCTGATGAAGGAAACTGAAAAAAACCTGGCGTTGAGAGTGTATGATACAGACAGTGCAGATAGCTTCATGGTGTATGGTCGCGGGATTCTTCACCTGGGCGTACTGGTTGAAACCATGCGCAGGGAAGGATATGAGCTGACCATCGGGCAGCCACAGGTGATCACGAAAGAAATTGATGGCAAAAAGTGCGAGCCGTTCGAAACGCTGGTCGTGGATGTTCCGCAGGAGTATGCGTCGAAGGTGATTGACCTCGTAACACGGCGCAAGGGTGAATTGCACGTGATGGAAACAAAGGGTGACATGCAGCA
Organism: Flavisolibacter sp.; assembly: GCA_035555175.1. Classification (GTDB taxonomy): domain Bacteria; phylum Bacteroidota; class Bacteroidia; order Chitinophagales; family Chitinophagaceae; genus Flavisolibacter. The sequence goes on from DATMHB010000804.1 coordinate 6,804, forward strand.
CCTCGAATTCGACATTCCGTCGAGAGGATTGCTGGGCCTTCGCACCAGTATGCTCACCAACACAGCAGGCGAAGCGGTGATGAACCATCGTGTCAGCGATTACAAACCATGGAAAGGGCCGATCCCCGGCCGTAATAACGGTGTGCTGATCGCTAAGGAAGCAGGTTCAACAACTGCTTATTCGATCGATAAACTTCAGGACCGCGGTTTCTTTTTTGTAGATCCCGGCGAGGATGTATATAAGGGTATGATCATTGGAGAGAACAACAAGCCCGGCGACCTTGTGGTAAACGCGAATGAAGGCAAGAAGCTGACCAACATGCGCGCATCAGGAAGCGATGGTACTGTGAGCCTTCCTCCCAAGCGCCTGATGACGCTCGAGGAATGCATGGAATACATTCAGCAGGACGAATGCATCGAGGTAACGCCGAATAATATCAGGATGCGCAAAGTGATCCTCGATGAGGAAGAAAGAAAGAAACAACAGAAAAAGATGAGCGCGGAAGCCGCATAAATTTTTGAAATCTCATCCCTCGCCGGGATGGGATTTCTTTTTTATAGCTTTGTACCTTTACACCAGATGATGAAGTTGATTTTCATATTGATACTTTCGTTCTGTCTCGGTTTGTTTGGTCCGTCTGCAAACGCCCAGTGTTCAATTTGTACGCGCACGGCACAGCAATTGGGTGAGAAGCCCGCAAAGGGATTGAATGCCGGCATTATTTACCTGGCGCTCACGCCTATTGCCATAATGGGGATACTTGGATACTCCTGGTGGAAGAAAAATCATTCGAACGAATAATCATGCACAGCGGCCTCTCTGTTGTGATCCCAAATTACAATGGCAGGAGCCTGTTCCCCGATACGATCCCTACGGTCTTCGCAGCATTGGCAGAAATTGACATGCCTTTTGAGATCATTGTTGCCGACGATTGCTCTACCGACGACTCCCTTGCATTCTTACAAGCGCATTATCCCGGCATTCGCATTATTAAAAGTGACGCGAACAGAGGTTTTTCGGTCAATGCTAACAGGGGCATCCATGCGGCGAATTATGATCTTGTTTTTCTTCTGAACAGTGACGTGCAACTGGACAAAAATTATTTTCAAAACCAGTTTCAATATTTCGATGCCCCGGGAACCTTTGGGGTGATGGGCAGGATCATGCGATGGGAAGATGACCTGATCCAGGATGCAGCAAAATTTCCGGTGTTCCATCTTGGCAAGGTGAACACCCGCAACTATATCCCGGACCTGAAATCGATGCCTGGAGGTATTTTCACGATGTATGTTTCGGGCGCGAATGCATTGTTCGATAAGAAAAAATTTCTCGAACTGGGTGGCTTCAACCAAATTTTCTCTCCCTTCTATGTAGAGGACTTCGATCTCTCCCTTCGCGCATGGAGGCTGGGATGGAAATGTTTTTATGAACACCGTTCCGTGTGCCGCCACAAGACAGCTGCGTCCATCAAATCAAAAACGCGGAAGGAAGCAATCAGGACCATCTCCATCAGGAACAAAATGATCTTCCACCTCATACACCTCAGTTTTTTGGGCAGGATCATTTACCTGGCCCAAACCATTCCAGAAGTATTGGTGCAATCAGTCATTGGTAAAACCTATTATTTAAAAGCGTTCAGGCAAACAATACAAAGATGGGAGAAGATCGCGGAAGCCCGAAGGCGGCTGAAACAAATCGCCAAAGGAAAGAGATTGCTTTCTCTCAAACAGGTTGTCCGAATGATCCGCCAACCGGTGCGGCATAAAAACATAAGGCTCTTTAAGCAACCGGTGCCGAACGAAACCAGTTAGCTTAACAGTCAAGAGGCAAACGGAGCAGTGTCAATAAATTTTCTTCGGGCACGACATTGAATTTTTTCCGGAACACACGGAACGAATGGATTCCCATCTCATTCCAATTTGCTTTTTCGCTCCATGCTCTTTCCATGGCGCGGTCAATCTCTTCGGGTGAAGCATTAGGTGCCACCCATCCGTTCTCGCCGTCCTTGACCCATTGCGGCATATCACCGACATCACTTACCACGAGAGGTCTGCTCATCGCCATCCCTTCCACTACGGCAAGCGGCATGGCATCCATATGCGTTATTTGTAAGACCATGTGGGCATCAAGCAGCAACTTCTTCACGTTGGCCGAATGGCCTCTCAGAAAAATTTTATCCTTCATATCCCTTTCTTCAATGAGCCTCTGCAAGGATGCACGGTCCGGGCCGTCACCATAGAGCTCAAGAATCCAATTGCGCTGCTTCCATTTTGGTGACGACAATGCCTTGATCAATTGATCTTGCGCCTTCCTGTACACTTCGAGCGCCGCAAGCATGATGAATACATAACCCCCGTTCTTTAATGGTGGATAACCGGTAATATCTGAAGGCGGCGGAAACGTGATCGGATTGATCAGTATGTCCCGGTTATTGATGGTGATAGCCAAATTTTTTTCGAGGAGCTCTATGATGCGGACTGAAGCAAATAAATTGACCTGCGCTCGGTAGATCCATTCTTTGAGTGCGGCCTCCTGTTTGGCACTGAATTCAATATTCCCGCTGTAATTATGAAACAGCAGCGCATATTTTTTAAGGCGCTTATAGAAATGTATCCATACCGGGTTAACGATCTCGAAAGCACCGAGATTCAACACTACAAGGTCATATTCGTCCACCGGCAATTCGCGGATGGCTTTTTTCAACCTGATCTTCTTGGTGATCTTGAACTGCATCTTCTCAAGAAGATTACGCTTGGCAATGCCTTTGTTAGGAAGGTAGTAGATCTGCGCACCTGCATCGTGCAACGATTGCATTCTGGGCTCTTTCTCCTTCCAGTGATACACGGCACATCCGGTTTTGCAGCCCCTCTGAAGTGAATGCATGGCGGTCTTGTACCACAGCTCTTCGCTGCCACCCCAGGATGAACCATTCATGAGAGAAAGAAAGAGAACGGTG
>DATMHB010000805.1:0-2030 GCA_035555175.1 Flavisolibacter sp.
AGCAGCCGCTCGATAAAGGGCACGATCACGTCGATATTGGTCGCGATCAGCGTGCCGCCGGCCACGCCGAGCAGCGTACCGATAAAGCCGATGGCCACGCCCTGCACGATAAAGATCTTCATGATCGATTTTCAAGAGCGAATACAGATGCGCTTAAGGCCATTACGGACTGGAGCCGCGCACACAGGGGATTGAAGTCAGATGGTTCTGTTGACCTTCCCTACGATGTGATCAATTATCATAAATACAGTACGGATGCAGGCATGCTCGGTGAGAATTCTCCTAATACAACGGCCATGGCCCCTGAATTATCCGGTGTGCTCGATATCGCTTCCGATTTCGTGGATTATTCGAATGCATTTACGGGCGGCAAAGAGGTGTGGCTCACCGAATGGGGCATCGATTACCATGCGCAATCATTGTACGCCGCACCGCAAATAGGAGATCATTCAAGGTTTGAGGTAATTGGTGCCTGGGCAATACGCAGCATGCTCCTGCATTCAATAAAGGGAGTGGACCGGCTGATGTGGTTCAAGACTTTTGATGATGATAGTCTCAACAGTCAGTTCTTTAGTACCATGTCACTTTTGAGCGCTAAAGATCCCTATTACCCGAGGCGCGTGGTGGGTGATTATTTCGCGCAGATGAAGCAGTTCGGAGATTATGTTCCGGATTCCTTATTGTCGACTTCACCCTTTGTGGCCCGGTTCAAAAGGGACGATGGTTCGTTGCTCTACGCTGTCTGGGGCGTGGAGAATTTATCGCCTGCTGTCATCACCAAGGGGGGCAGGCAACTCAATTCATTTCATTTTGCAGAGGGAACGGGAAGATATGTTTTAACCACTGCGGCGGGAACCGTTATCATAAAACATTTTGTGCCCGGCGGAGACACGATGAAGGAAGAAGCTGTACGCGTCAAGGACGGCAAATATGCAATTGATTACGGAATGACGCCTGTCATGATCGAGGTGCATCCGCAGGCGAGGAAATAAAGACGCGATGCGCCACAGATTCGAATACTACGGCAAAGAAAAAATCAAAAAAAGAGAAATGCTGCGGCTGCGAAATTGAAACAACATAAGGGAAATGCTTTGAACACAAGCGTAAGCAACCGTTTTGTGAGAACATACCGGTGTTTTTCATCGCCCGTGAAGGAAAGTAGGTTACACTACCATCAAGCCACAGAATGATCGGTATTTGCTGCTTATTGAAAAGGATACTGAGGCTATCCCTCTACCAAAAGCAGAGCCTTGTAAACGCTCGCTTACAAGGCTCTTGTTGAGCTACTAGGATTCGAACCTAGACAGACAGAACCAAAATCTGTAGTGCTACCGTTACACCATAGCTCAATCCGAAAGGATTGCAAAAATAAAGGGCCTGAAAAGATGTTCCAAATTTTTTAATGAAAGTTCACGCCAAGGCGCCAAGGTTTCACGCCAAGCCGCAAAGCCGCCAGGTACGCAAAAGCGCTATAAAAAGCAGAACGTTTACTACACAGACGCAATCATTCCTACGAAGCACTAACTAAGACTGCATTAAAGCATTAAATGTCGAAATGCCTTCTACCCCCTCTTCAAACAGAGGATCTGGTCCAGCGCCTTATTTCCGTGGGTATCTTAACGACATTTATTCTTTAAAGAAGGCTTAACGGAATACAGCGCCTTTCGTTGCGTCGCATAGCACGAATAGGAGTCTTGCTCCTTAAGACCTTCGAATAACAGAGTGGTGCAGAGCGCCGATTCAAAAGAGGCGGCCTTCGGATTTAGTGCATCGTGCACATTGAATCGGCTTGAACTTTTGGCTCCGCCTTTTGTTTCAAGACAAAAGGTTGGAAAAAGGAACTTCGAATCCTTTCAGGAAACTTCGCAATAGAGAAACTGTGCGCGGGTCCCTTTCAGGACACCCACGCACGAAGTTGTAAGAAGGAAAGAATACGATTGAATGTCCCCGTGTCCCTCGCTAACTAAAGAACTAAAAGTCGATGGTTACTTCGACCCTTCAAGGGTTGCAAAGGAGACACGGGGCGAACA
>DATMHB010000806.1:0-3054 GCA_035555175.1 Flavisolibacter sp.
GGATTACGGAGGCGCGGGATTAGATACCGTAAGCTATGTTCTCGCCATGAAAGAGATCTCAAAGATCGACGCCAGTGTTAGTGTGTGCATGAGCGTTAACAATAGTCTTGTTTGTTATGGCATTGAGGCCTTTGGCACGGAAGAGCAAAAAAGAAAATACCTTACTCCACTGGCGCAGGGAAAAAAGGATGGGGATTTGTATACAGGCGCTTTTTTGCTGAGTGAGCCGGAAGCCGGAAGCGATGCCACATCGCAGCGCACAACGGCAGAAGATAAAGGCGATCATTATTTATTAAATGGAACAAAGAACTGGATCACCAATGGCGGAACGGCATCTGTTTATTTGGTTATTGCCCAAACCGATCCCGCTAAAGGGCACAAAGGAATCAGCGTTTTTATCGTAGAAAAAAAATGGGCGGGCGTGGTCGTAGGTGGTAAAGAAAATAAGCTGGGCATCCGTGCCTCGGATACACACACCATTCTGTTCAATGATGTAAAAGTTCCAAAGGAGAACAGGATAGGTGAAGACGGTTTCGGGTTCAGGTTTGCGATGAAGACCCTGGCCGGCGGACGCATCGGCATTGCATCGCAGGCACTCGGAATTGCAAGTGGCGCCTATGAATTGTCACTCAAATATGCAAAGGAGCGGAAAGCTTTTGGTACCGAGATCGCGAACCACCAGGCCATTGCATTCAAGCTCGCCGACATGGCCACAAGAATTGAAGCTTCGCGTTTATTATGCATGCGGGCCGCGTTTGAAAAGGACCAGAAGGAAGACTATACCCTCAGTTCTTCGATGGCTAAAGTGTATGCATCAGAAACCGCCATGTGGGCCACGGTGGAGGCAGTGCAGATCCATGGCGGCTATGGATATGTAAAGGAATACCATGTGGAGCGGCTGATGCGTGATGCCAAGATCACCCAGATCTATGAGGGTACGAGCGAAGTGCAGCGCATCGTTATTTCGAGATCCATCCTAAAATAATATACCCACCGGCAAAACTGTGCAGGTGCAACGCTATAGCGGATAGCAATCAGTTAATAAAGACCATCATGTTGATCAACGAAGCAAACTTCAGGAAGGTCTCAGAAGAGCTAAGGGAAAAAAATGTTACACTGGTTGCCGTCAGCAAGACCAAGCCGGTTGAAGCCATTCGTGAATTATACGACCTTGGCCAACGCGATTTCGGCGAGAATTATGTTCAGGAGCTGATCTCCAAGAAAGACCAGCTGCCCGCTGATATCCGCTGGCATTTTATCGGTCACCTTCAAAGCAACAAGGCAAAGCTTCTCGTTCCGTTCGTCCACCTCATCCACGGTATCGATAGTTTTAAATTATTGAATGAAGTAAACAAGGCCGCCACCAGGGCCGGGCGCGTTCAGGATGTGCTGCTCCAGGTGCACATCGCGAGTGAAGAAACCAAATTCGGGTTAGACGATGGTGAATTGGAAGCGCTGATGAAAGAAAAAGAATCAAAATCGCTGCAGTTTATAAAACTATCAGGTTTTATGGGCATGGCTTCTTTTACCGAGGATAAAGAAAAAGTGCGGCGCGAGTTCCGGACACTAAGAATGATCGCCGATGTATACGGCCTTCCCATTTTGTCGATGGGAATGAGCGGAGATTATCAGGTGGCTGTGGAGGAGGGGAGTAATATGGTTCGGATCGGTAGCCTTTTGTTCGGGGAAAGAAATAAGACTTAATACAAGGCGAGGAATTTCGATTTCAGACGCCGCATTGCCGGGGCCGGTCAAAGGTTGAGTGGGGCGTTCCGGCCGCTGCCGCCGGGACTGGCATGTTTTTTTAACCTGTACGGTTAAACAATCAACATGAAAAAAGCATGGTTTTCCTTTGTACTCGCATTATTCAGCAGCCTGCTGGTATTGGCCCAGGACGGCGGTAAAGACATTAATGTAAATGTAAATTCGAAAGGCAGTGCCTGGTATACATCTCCCTGGGTATGGGTAGTTGGCGCTGCAGTGTTTATTCTCCTGCTTGTAGCGCTTACCAGGGGCGGTGGCCGAAGGGCAGATTAATTCATACATTCAGAGCCGGACTTATCCGGCTTTTATTTTTTCCATAAACAAAAAAGATGCGCATTGCATCTTTTTTCCGTTATACGGGAACTCAAATGATTTTCCTTTCTCCGCTCCTAACAATTGGTTCGGGCCTATTTATTCGAGGGTCCTTTTATCCAGAACTGGAACTTCTTAAAATGATTTCGGCTCATCATCATAAGGTTTTCTTCCGTTGTCCTAGTAATATACAAAAGGTAACAGATCAGGGCAATCAGCACTAGAAAAAACCACATCGGGAACATAAATTCTGATTTGTCTTATAAAATCCAAAGACCGTTCCAATCCCGACCAATTGTGGAAAAATCTATCAAGGCATGTTGAAAATTGATCTGATTCACCTTTCGACAGCCTTTTCTGCCCATCTGGGGAATTATTGTTGAGGTAGTTCAACAATTGCTACTGGAAGCTGCTTCTCATTATCCGCAGCAAGCCGGCGGCACTCCAGGTTGGGGCAACAATGATCCTTCTTACAGTATATAAAGGTTCCTGCGGATCTCGCTTGGTGGCGAGTTGAAAGGCGAGCTTATAATTCCTTTGTTTAATTTGAGGGATGCCCGCGGGACTCCATACGCCAAAGGGATAAGCAAAATATTTCACTTGTTTTCCCGTGATCTCTTCAAGCTTCTTTCTTGGCTTGTCGAGTTGGTCAACCCAATCGTTCACTTTTTTCTGGCTGTTACCAACCTGAATGTAGCGGTCGCCGACTATATATTTATCCGTTCTGTGGTGATCCCACGTGTGGCAACCGACCACGTGGCCTTCATCCGAAAGTTGTTTGATCTGTTCGGCGGTCATGTATCGCGGCCGGCCAATGGAGATCGTCATAATGAAATAAACGCCCTTAAAGCCATATTTATCCATTTCGGTTTTCGCGATGCTGAATTGCTCTTCATCGGTATCATCATAAGTAAGCATTACCGGATTGGAGGGCAGCGCTGCACCCGAAACAAGATAATTATAATACTGGTCAGGGGT
>DATMHB010000807.1:0-4860 GCA_035555175.1 Flavisolibacter sp.
GTAAAAAGAAGCGGTGCCAAAAAAGGCGACCTGCTCTGCGTAACCGGCGACCTCGGTGCTGCCTATCTGGGCCTGACGCTTCTTGAAAGAGAAAAGAGGATCTTCCTCGAAAATCCGCAGATCCAGCCCGATCTCGAAGGAGAAAAATATATTGTCGGAAGGATTTTGAAGCCCGAGGCAAGAAAGGACATTGTTGATTTTTTCGCGGCACGGAACATCATGCCAACGTCGATGATAGATGTAAGCGATGGACTGAGCTCGGAGATCCTGCACTTGTGCAAGCAAAGCAACGTCGGTTGTGTATTGTATGAAGAAAAGCTGCCCATTGCCGAAGAAACAAGAATGGCGGCATTTAAATTTAATCTGGACCCCACAGCCTGTGCATTGAGTGGTGGCGAAGATTATGAATTGCTTTTCACCATCACGCAGGACGATTATGATACACTCTCAAAATCCTCCGATATCAGTGTGATCGGCTATATCACCGATGAGGAAGCCGGAGCCCATATATTCACGAAGGGTGGTGGAAAACATCCGATAACTGCCCAGGGGTGGAATGCATTTAAATGATGTTGACCTATGAAAATTTTGCTGCCTGTTCTCCTGCTCTTTGCCCTGTGCAATTGTACCGTCAGTAAACCCTACAACCCTGCAAAAAAATTTTCTCCTGCCGAACTGCAGGAAGACTATGATCTATTCCGTGATATCCTTGAAGAGTCACATCCAAGTCTTTACTGGTATACGCCGAAAGATAGTGTTGATCATTACTTCGAAGTAGGCAGGACTAAACTCAATGATTCACTTCCCGAATATAAGTTCCGCAATGTGTTGAGTTATGTGATTGCCAAGATCCGTTGCGGCCATACCAGTGTGCGTTCGTCAAAAGCGGCGGCGGCTTATGCAGAGCGCGCAAGATTGATCTCTTTTCCACTCAGTGTGAAAGCGTGGGAAGACACGGTGGCAGTAACCTCGAACCTGAGCAGGAGGGATAGCGTGATCACGCGGGGTTCATTACTGCTGTCCATTGACGGCCGGCCGATTCAAACCATCGTGGATTCGATGTTCCAGTTTCTCTCAGCTGATGGTTATAACACCACCCACAAATACCAGACGATCAGCAACCCGGGTGCTTTTAGAAATTTATATGGCGCCATCTATGGTTTGAAAACCAGAACGCCCGTCGAATTCGTGGACACTTTCGGTGTCGTAAAAAAAACGATGCTCTCATTGTATATTCCTTTCGCTGATTCCACGCGGCGGCGCCCTCCGGTAGCCCAGCAGCCCCCCTCAAGAAAGGAAAGAAAAAAAATGTTGAGGCAGCTGACACGCAATATGCATATCGACACCTCCCTGCACACCGCATTTATGGAGGTGAATTCTTTTTCGAAGGATAATGGACTCAGAAGTTTTTTAAGAAGATCGTTCCGCAAGATCCGGAAAGAAAAAATTCCGAACCTTGTTGTCGATATGCGCGGCAACGGGGGCGGAAGCGTTACGCTATCCAATCTGATGACGAAATATCTGGCGGACAGGCCGTTCAAAATTGCAGATTCACTTTATGCAGTGAGAAGCCGCAGCCGGTATAAGCGGTATGAAAACAATTATTTACTGAACCGCTTGTTTTTCATTTTTATGGCCAAGAAGAAATCAGACGGCCTTTATCATTTCAGGTATTACGAGCACAGGCAGTTCAAACCCAAAAAGGGCAATCATTTTAGGGGAACAACTTACATTTTAACCGGAGGCAATACATTTTCGGCAGCGGCCCTTTTTACAAAGGCGTTGCGTGACCAGGATGACGTTGTGGTGGTGGGGGAAGAAACGGGCGGTGGTTCTTATGGCAATACAGCATGGCTTATTCCCGACGTCACACTGCCCCGTACAAAAGTGCGCTTCCGGCTTCCCCTGTTCAGGCTTGTCATCGATCCAAATGAACCAAGGGGCCATGGCATCTATCCCGAAGTGGAAGTAAAACCAACGCTCGATGCCATCAAGCGCAATGAGGATATTAAAATGGACCAGCTGATACGTATGATCAAAGAAAAAAATTCGCAGTAATGCATCGGAATAAGAAGACCCATTGTCAACACTGAAACCACCTTTTATGAAGATGCTGCTTTCGACCTTATTGGCTCTTGCGTTGCTTGCCGGCTGTTGCAAGGAAAAAGCCGAAAAGAACCCTCAATGCCTTGACACGTTTGTTTTTTGGGGAGGAGATCCCGCTGTGGACGGGACTGGCTGGTACCTGGCCGATACGAGGAGCGGACCAAAATTCTATCGCGTAGAGAATTTACCGGACGCTTATCAATCGGATAGCCTGGCCGTTCATGCCTGTGTCATTGCATTAGATAAGAAAGCAGCATGCGAGTGTACCGGCGTGGATATGCGTTATTATAAAATCACTGCGATCAGCAAACGTTAGATCATGATCTGGAACGAATCGGCATCTCTCCAGAAAGGGAAGCGTTCCCTTGTCTTTTGAACAAGCTCTTTATCAAGTGCAATGGTGAACAGGTCCTCTTCATGCGCTTTGTGGTACAATACCTCGCCCAATGGATCGATGACCATGCTATCTCCGCTGTGATAAATGCCATTGCCATCATTCCCTACGCGGTTCACACCGATCACATAACACTGGTTTTCTATGGCTCTTGCCTGGAGCAACGTTTTCCAGGCGGTATTTCTTTTTTCAGGCCAGTTGGCTACATAAACCAGCATATCGAATTCCGGGGCGCCATCTTCGGTATGTGACTGGCGGCTCCACACAGGGAACCTCAGGTCATAACATACCAGCAGGTTGATCTTCCATCCGTTTACAGAGGCGATGAGCCGCTGATTTCCCGGGGCGTAGTGCTGGTCTTCTTCCGCATATGCAAATAAATGGCGCTTGTCGTAAAAGCCAAGGTCTCCATTGGGCAACATCCAGATAAGACGATTGAAATAATGCCCGCCTTCTTCGATGATCATGCTCCCGGTCAGGATCACTCTTTTTTCAGCAGCCAGGTTTTTCATCCATTGAACGGTGGGCCCTTCCATGGTTTCTGCAAGCTGTTGAGGCTTCATGCTAAATCCGGTGCTGAACATTTCGGGCAGCACAACGACATGGGTGGGCTGATCCAGCTCCCTGATCTTTTTTTCGAGCATCATCAGATTGGCTTCCTTGTCTTCCCATTTGAGTTGGGTTTGAACAAGGGTGAAACTGAGTCTTGACATGTTGCAAAACAATGAAATTAATTGCAGCGAATACAGCCGGGCATTGAATTTGTGCGAATTTTTATGCCGCGTCTGGCTTTTGACAGCTCAGGAGGGAAAATGATTCCTGAGCAACACAAATGAAGTTTTAGCTGTCATACAAAAAAAGGATATGGCACAAATTACCCGATACCTGGTTGCGATCATCGTCTTTTCGATGGTCAATTCTTTTTCCTGCAATAAAGAGCATCCGTTTATGGCGAACTGTATTATCACGGGCTATGATGCGAGAATGTGCCCGTGCTGCGGTGGACTCATGCTCACGTTTACGGAAAAAACAAAGCCCTATCAAGGCGAATTTTACATGGTACAAAACAAAGATTCGGAATTGGGTATCAGTCGCAGTACGGTTTTTCCCGTGTATCTGAAAGTGGACTATGCAGAGGTGCCGGGCTGTGGCGGAAAAGGTGTGCGGATCATAAAATATTCGAAGCAGAACTGAACGTCATTCCTGCGCAATCTCATTCAGTACGCTGCCGATCAGTTCCGGCTCGAATCCTTTTTGCATGAGGTAGTCCATCGTCTTTTTCTTGCGTACCAGGTATTGCTCTGATTTCAATGATGCGTATTTTTTTTCACCCAGGTCCTTCAGGGTTTTGTGATACGCTTCTCCATCGATCTCCTTCATTGCCTTTTTGATATTGTACTCACTTACTTTTTTTTCGCGGAGCGCATAATATATTTTTTTCCTCCCCCAGTCCTTCATTCTGAACTTACCGCCTGCAAACTGTTTTGCAAAGCGTTCTTCGTTCAGGTAATCTTCTTCAATAAGTGTTGATATGATCTCATCGTGCTCCGCACGCCGTACGCCAAGGTCCCAAAGCTTTTGTGCCACCTCAAAATGACTCCGTTCCTGATAAGAGCAATATTGCCTTAATTTTTGAACGGCCTGTTCTTTGGTAAGATATTTTTTCTGGAACGCCATCTTATGTTTTGTCTGATCGCGGTCATTATTCTTCAAGTAGTTCCAGGCAGCCAAAGTCTTTTTCCAGCAGGTTATCGTAGTAATCCGCTTTCTGAAAAAGGTCGCGCAGCATGTCGATACCGGCTTCCTTGGTCATGTCGAGATCGTACATGATGCAGGAAAGTACAATGTTCTGCTTTACACAACTGAGCACGAGGCTGTCGAGCTTGTAATTCTCCTGCAACAGAAATTGGTAGAGGGGCTTGATCTGTGCCATATCGGATGGCAGCTGGCACAGGTAGGCATCACCGGCAACAAAATAGTTATCGGGATTATAATTGATCTTGATCTTCGCGGTTCCCTCTTTTACGCTCCAGTTGTTATTACCGTCTCGTGCCAGCTTGACGTCCTTTCCCAATTCGCCCAGTATATCTTCAACCGTTTTAGCAACGCCAACGGGTTTAGATTCTCTTTCGGGCAGGGCCGGCAATTTTACTTCGGTGCCGCAATAGGGACAGTATTTGGTAGCCTCAATATTGCCTGCAAACACGAGGTGGTTGCAGCTATGACAGCGGGTTGAGGCTTCGCCCTTGTGAGGATAATAAAGTTCGAGGGCTTCCTTGAGGTAATTGACCGGAAGGGCAAAGCCGAGGTTGTCGCCGCCGCGGATGATAAATGAGTTGACGACGATGATCTCGCCTTCT
>DATMHB010000808.1:0-3694 GCA_035555175.1 Flavisolibacter sp.
TGTATCAGCAGAGTTTCATGACCGGCTTTAAACAGTTTTATGGAGCACCTGAGGATTATTGCATCATCGGACTTCTTCCGTCCTACCTCGACCGCGGAGATTCTTCTCTCGTTTATATGGTGGATGCCCTCATCAAAAAAAGCGGACACGTACAAAGCGGCTTTTATCTTTCTGATTTTGAAAAGCTGGCTTTCACACTCGATGAACTGGAACGGAAAGGCCAGGCGTCGCTGCTGATCGGGGTTACTTATGCGCTTCTTGATTTTGGCGCCCGGTTCCCAAAACAATTGAAGCATTGTCACGTGATGGAGACGGGCGGAATGAAGCGCAGGCGAAGGGAATTGACCCGGGCGGAATTGTATGAAAGCCTTCGATCGGCTTTTGGAATTAATGAAGTGCATTCCGAATATGGGATGACCGAGCTTCTTTCACAGGCATATGCCATCAATGGGATATTTAAAACACCGCCATGGATGAAGGTTTTATTGCGTGACGAAACCGATCCGTTTCTGGTTTCGGGGCAGGAGCAGATAGGCTATTCAGGTGCAATTAATGTGATCGACCTGGCCAATATCTATTCCTGTTCTTTTATTGAAACGGCCGATACCGGAAAGTTCTCCGAAGATGGGTTTGAAGTATTGGGAAGACTGGACCACAGCGATATCAGGGGGTGTAGCCTGATGGCGTTATGAGGGCGGCTTTGGACACTGCCCTGTCGTTGTTTACATTCCATATACCGATTGGTCCTTATAGGGAGTGATGATTTAATACGCAAAGTATCGCAAAGCATCATCGCATCTTTTCGTATTCTTAGCATTTCAACTTTTGATGTTCACCCCGGTGTCCTCCTGTTCTGTACTTTCAGGGGACAAGGGGATCTCAGTGAAGGGATTTCAAATCCACGTGTCCCCTGATTCATTATTCACGAAGATTCCTGTTGTTGCCCCGAAGACACGACGCGGACCAAAACTAGACCTATGTGTCCTTTGCCCATCCGTGTCTAAAGGATGCTTTGCGTTCTTTGCGATCCGAGTATGTTGTGTCACGGAGGTGCCGGGATCTCTGAACCAATTCAAAAAAGTCGGAGCAGAAGACCCGGGCGGACAGTGGCGGTTTAAGCACAATGAAGCGTTGATCAATCTTTGCGTTTCTTTTTTGCGAGCTTTGCGCCCTCTGCGTTTAAATACACCGCCTTGAAATAATAGAAAAAAAGGATATTTGTTATTTTCAATGGATTGGCCGGTTACATACCTGATTTGTACATTTACAATTATAGAATGGACGAGGCAACCGTCGGCGCCTCCTTGCGTATTCATCTATTAATCTATCCGGGTGGAACTTCTGCAAAACATTATAGCTGGGTGTGTAAACAATAACCAGAGGGATCAGAAATTTCTCTATGAGAAGTATTATGGCTATTGCCTCAAGACCGTATTCCGCTATATCTACCGCTACGATAAGGCCGTAGACGTTGTGAATGACGGATACGTGAAGGTGTTCAGGAATTTTTGCAAATTCCAGTATACGGATACCGAAAACCTGGAAATGATCCTGATGGGCTGGATGCGGATGATCATGATCAATACCGCCATCGACCATCTGCGAAAGAATAATTTTCTGCCCGAGATCGGCGATATCTCAGAAAGTATATGGATGCATGAAGATAAAAGCCAGTCATCGGACCAGGTACTGCTTTACAAAGAGCTGGTGAAGGAAATAAAAAAATTACCACCGTCATACAGAACCGTCTTCAACCTGTATGTGATTGATGGGTTTACGCACCAGGAGATAGCAAACACGCTTGGTATTTCGGTTGGCACGTCGAAATCCAATTTGTCAAAGGCACGCGTGCTGCTGCAGAAAATAATTAAAAACAACGACCGCGAATTAGGTGTATGCAATATGTAAATGACGATATGGATGAAATCTTTCGAAGGGCGGCGGAAAACTATCCCCTTGATACTTCCGGTTCAGACTGGAACAAGGTGATGGCTGCGATGCAGGCAAATGAAGGCACAAAGGAGCCGGAACGCAAAAAGCGGCGCTTCCTATGGCTCTTCCTGTTGGTTCCGGCCGCATTGATCGGATCCTATTTTATCCAGCGGAATTATAATCCATCCGACCCGGTTAAAAGCGAAAGCACATCAGTCCCTTCATCCGATAAAAAGGCTGCAGAGATCCCGGCAAGTCCCACTCAGAATATCAATGGCGATCAACCGCGGAACAATATTGATGCGGGCAGTGCAGCCGCGATCCCTCCTGCCGCCCCAGCCGCTTCCACCGGAGACGGAAGGCCGACCAGATCAGGCCCCCCTGCCGGCGTGATGCCTGGTATCGAGCCAGGTACTCTGAATGCACCGTCTAAGTTGGCTGACAAACCAAGGCGAACGAAAGTTTCGAAGGCTGGCCCCATAGACCGTTACGCTTCTGGATTAAAGTCAATCAAAGGAAAGTTTCATAGATCGGCGAATGATGGGCCGGCAAAAAATTTGACTGCAGGTACAAGCGGAGCATTTGTTACGGAAGGCCAAACAAGAAATTTCTTCCTGTCGCATTTGCCAATTGATCCTTTCGGCAGGATGGCACAGCCGGGCCTCGCGAATGCTTTTGAAAAAAGCCTCGTCAGCGGACCACCGGCAAAGACCAGTGTTCCTCAAAAATCAAAAAGATTTTATGCGGGTGTTGTTGCAGGCCTCGATGCCACAACTATCAAGTTGCAGGAAATAAAAAATGCAGGTAATGATTTTGGAATGCTGGCCGGTTATGAAATCAACAGAAAATGGAGCGTAGAGCTCAGCGTTCTGCTCGACAAAAAATTTTATTACACCGACGGAAAATATTTTGATGCATCCAAAGTGTATATGCCACCGAATTCCCGGATCACAAAACTCACCGGCAATTGCAGGATGATCGAGATCCCTATCGCAGCCAAATACAATTTTTCAACTTCGCAAAAGTCGACCGCGTTCATTGCAGCAGGATTGTCCTCTTATATTATGAAGAAGGAAAATTATAGTTATGTCTATTATTATTCGGCTGTCAATGCAAGCGCCACGCATAAGAAGTCATATAGCAATTCTTCAAAAAATCTTTTTTCTGTTGTTCATCTATCGGGTGGATATAGCCATAAGATCGGGAGGGAAGGCAACTTCCGTATCGAGCCTTACCTGAAAATTCCGGTGACAGGGGTTGGCTTCGGCAGCCTGCCGTTGCTAAGCACCGGGCTGCATATTGTGTACACACGCAGGTTATTCTGAAATCTTAAGTTCCATGATGAAACAGCGAGCGCAAAACTATTCGTACCGTAACATCTTGCCTTTTTCAGCCATTTTTTTATGAGGAAAATACTAGCACGTGTCGGCGCATTAGTGATCAGTCATCGGGGCCAGCCCCGTTCCATCGGCACGCTGTATGAATTTGGCCATCCCCTGGAAAAAAGATCTAACCTTATGATCAAGCGCGCCTTCGATCTTTTGCTTTCCTCCCTGTTGCTGTTGGCCATAGGCACCTGGATGTTTCCTGTCATCGCGATCCTTGTGATGATTGATTCGAAAGGACCGGTTTTCTTTCTTCAGAGGAGAATTAAAAAGGACGGCGGCATATTCACATGTATAAAATTTCGCACGATGCGAATAAATGAAGAAGCGGATCGATTGCCTCTGCCGCCGGAGCCCTGCATGCCCAAAAGCCGGCT
>DATMHB010000809.1:0-6580 GCA_035555175.1 Flavisolibacter sp.
GCAAACCAATACCGAGCTGGGCAAGAATATCAAACGCTTTAGCCCCGAGGTGGAAAATATTTTCAGGACTTACGTATGGTATGGTAATCTACGTGAGCTAAGAAATGTGATCAAGAGGGCAACGCTGTTGTCGGACGGAGAGGAAATTGAATCCAATTCTCTTCCATTCGAAATATCTCATTTCAGCAAGCTGCAGTTTGAAAAACAGCCGGAGCCGGTGCCGGTAACCAACTCGTCGATCCCTACTTCCTTCACTGAAGTGACCGAGAACTCGAGGAACAATCTTTCCGAAACGACACTGAAGGGGGCCAGTATCGATGCCGAATACGAAATGATATTGAAGGCGCTGAAAAAAGTCAATTTCAATAAAAGCAAGGCTGCCAAATTGCTGAATATAGACCGCAAAACGCTTTATAATAAAATGAAGCAATACCAGGAGTTCAATAATCAATAAGGATATGTCCGTAGCTGATTCTGCCGTACCCAGAAACGGTCATGATATAAGGAACCAAATTTCCTCTGGCTTTACTGTTCCACTGAATGATGTACTGCAGGAAGCACTTCGCAGATTGGATGGTCTGTTGACCCGAGACAACTTCATCGTGCGCTGCGAAGAGCTTCCGCAGGTAAGGGGTACCGTTGAAGAACTGAAACAACTCTTCAGTTCCCTGATCGACCTAATTTTTGCCTCGGCTTCGCGCTCAAGATTATTTTTGCATGTAGGTTGTTCGGCCATCCAGCTGGATGCCCACCAGTCTGTAGCTTCTACCATGAAGAGATACCAGATAAGGATCCAGACAAATATTAATCCGGGCAAAGGCTGGAAGGACCAGCACCAGGTTGCACTTGGCAAGTGCGAAGAGATTTTGTCGAGACTCGACGGAACGCTTTCAGTAAATCCCGTTACCAATACAGGCTGCCTCTTCATACTCACTGTACCCGGTAAATTTGAATAACATGCCCAATGTAAAACCACCACAGGTTCGCATACTGATTGTGGATGATGATGAAGATGATTTTTTTATCACCTCCGAATATTTAAAGCAGATCCAGGAATACCAGTTGAAGATCGACTGGTGCTACCGTTTTGCCGAGGCCGTTCAGCATTTGCAGTCCCGGTCCTATGACATGTATTTTGTGGACTACCGGCTTGGCGCGAAGACCGGTCTTGACTTTTTAAAGGAGGCGGTGCGCCTTCGTTGTGAAGAACCCATCGTGCTTCTTACCGGAAAGGGTAACAAGGACGTGGATATCGAGGCCATGCAAATGGGTGCCACAGACTACCTTATCAAAACGGAGCTGACCACAGATAAGTTGGAGCGGTGCATCCGTTATTCGCTTGAACGCACGGCTTATCTGAAAGCACTGAGGGCGAACGAAAAAAAATACCGAAGCATATTCGAGCTGTCAAAGGACGCGGTGTTCATCGCAGACCAGGCGCTCAATTTCCGCGATATGAATGGCGCCACTTCGGCCCTGCTGGGCTTTGCAAAAGAGGAGCTGATCAATCTTACCGTGTACGATCTTGTTGCAGATGAGGCGGACAGGAAATTATTACAAAAGATCATTTATGAAGATGGCGAGGTGAATGACCTCGAGATCGAACTTCAAACAAAAACGGGCGACAAGAAGACCTGTATCTTTTCCGTTACAGCCACGGTCGATGAATCAGGCTCTTATTACCAGGGACTGATGCATGACATCACGAATCTGAAAAGAGCGGAGAAGGCAAATCTGCTGATTGAAAAATTGGGAGCGACCGGGCGGTTAGTGCGTACACTGGCACACGAGGTGAGAAATCCACTGAACAATATCAATATGTCTGTTGAGCAGCTGTTGCAGACGCCCGATGCTGACAATGAAGAATCGCCTCTGTTCCTGGACATCATTCAAAGGAATAGTAAGCGGATCGGTGATATCATCACCGAATTGCTTGACACATCAAGGCCGACAGACCTTGTGTTCGACCGCTGCACCTTGCAGTCGATCATGGATGAAAGCATTGCTGAAGCACTCGACAGGATCACGCTGCAGCACGTGAATATGCAGATCAGGTACGTTGATGAACCGTGCTACATCATGGCCAATAAGGAAAAGCTAAAGATCGCTTTCCTTAACATCATCATTAATGCTGTTGAAGCAGTAGAAAGCAATACAGGCGAGCTCACTATTGCCATTGATTCAATGAAGGAGTCTCATGTGGTTACCATCCGTGACAACGGATGCGGCATACCGGAGGAAAATGTATCGAAGCTGTTCGAGCCTTATTTTACCTCGAAACGAAATGGAATGGGCTTGGGACTGGCAGCGACCCTGAATATCCTGCAATCGCATAAGGCCACGATCGACGTAACGTCGGCATTAAGACAGGGCACCACGTTCGTGATCACTTTTCCTGCGGGGTAACTTCCAGGTTGAGCTGGCCTCTTTCGGTTTCTTTATATTGCTCACCCCTGGTGATCGATTTGATCATGTGGAACAGTAATCCCATCTTACTGGAATCATGGTTCCAGAAGTGGGCCGATTCAGTTGCCACCTTGATCAGGCAAACCTTTGGATCTTCAAGGCCTCCGGGAAACCATTTATTCAGTTCGCGATCCCAAAGCGCTTCCATTTTTTTCCTGTCGATGATCAGGCTGCAGGTGCCTTTTACATCGAGATAGATGTTTTTGCCGGGATGTGCATAAATGAGGTGAACGATATTATCGACCGATACTTCGTTGATCTTTTCAGAAAATTCGTTGGTAAAGAACCACACGTTTCCATCATCATCTACATCGGAGGTAAACATCGGCCGGCTAGAGATGTTCTGGTCGGCGTCGATGGTAGTGAACATGCAGATGTTCACGTCTTCTGCCAGTTCGCGGAATTTTTCAATTGCTTCCTTGTTCTGCAGTTTTGTTTCAGTTGTTTCCATAATGGTGATTTTTTAAATTCTTACCCTCTCACCCACCAGATAATAAAGCATGCTGCCGATGGTGGGGATGATAACGACAATAATGACCCAGATGATTCTTTTGTTCTCTGGCCCCTGGGTGCGGTAGTGCCCGAACACATCAAAAATGGCCCAGATCCAGTGAATAGCGCCGAGGACCGCGCTGGCGCCAATGACATAGTCGCCACCCTGATACCCGTTCGCCCTCATGCCGATACCAATAAAAAGTAGGAGAAAAGCTACCAATCCTAAGTAAAAGTTCGGGTGTGTTATTTTTCTTTTCATACACAGTTTTAAATTCATCTACCAACCATACTGCCTGCCCGCCGGTGGAAGTATTAAAATTCTGTGCCATTGGAGATATAAAAATGTCGAATTGAAGGGGTTGCTCCTTGGTGAGGGAACAAAAGGCAGTAGCAAAAAATGCCGGGAAGACCCCCGGGCTCCATCAGGTGTCGAGAAACGAGGTGGGTACTTCTTTGCTTTCACGCTTGATGATGAATACAGCCGTTTGCTTTGGCTTGATGCCTTCGCCTGAATGCAGGGCGTAGATCTTGGTAAATTCCGCACCGAAATACAGAATGAGAGAAGAATAATAGACCCAGGTAAGAAGGATGACGATCGAGGCCGCAGTGCCATACGTAATGCCCATGTTGGAGCGGCCCAGATAATAGCCGATGAGGAATTTGCCGATCAGGAATAAAAATGCAGTAAAGGCGGAGCCTATCAGCGCGTCCTTCCACGAAATGATCGCATCTGGCAACACTTTATAGATCACAGCAAATAAACCGGTGATGACCGCGAGAATGATCACCGTGTTCACGGTGTTGAAAAAATAGATCGTGTAGTGCGGGAACATTTTCACGAGCCGGTCACTGAGCAGCGTAAGCAGGGCGTTGATGATCAGTGAAACAAGCAGAACGAAGCCGAGACCGATCACCAACGAAAAAGAAAGCAGGCGGTTACCCAGGTATTTGAGCCAACCTTTTTTTGGTTTGGCCCTGACCGACCATATGAAATTGATGGAGCCCTGCATTTCAGTGAACACGCCGGTTGCACCTATAAAAAGAATGATGATGCCGATCACCGCGCCGATGGTGGTGGCGTGAGTATGCTGTGCATTGCTGATGATCTCCTGTATCTGCAGGGCCGCATCGCTTCCAACAAGTCCGTAGAGTTCCTGATAGATCTTTCCTTCTACCGCGTCCTTTCCGAAAAAAATCCCCGCCAGTGAAATGATGATGATAAGCAATGGTCCCAATGCGAAAATGGTATAGTAGCTAAGAGAGGCGCTTAGCTTGAATGCATTGTCTTCGGAGAACGCAAAAGCCGTATGCTTTAGCAGGGTGAGCGCCGTTCTTAATTTCTTCATTGCCCCTCTTTTTACACTTGGTTATGCAAATATGCCGGAAAGAACAACCAATTCCTGCACCTTTTAAACGCTGGGGAAATTACTACACAGAACCGAAAGCCGAAAAACTTTGTTCTACAAAACTTGCTGAATTTGATGGAGCAAAAGCAGTGGCAGCATTTTTTCAATAGTAAGTGGGGCGTACCCAAATAAAACACGAACATGAGAACACTACTTTACATCATCGCGGTTATTTTGATCATTGGTTGGTTGCTTGGCGTATTCGCTTACAGCGCCACAGGCCTGATCCACATTTTAATTGTACTGGCAGTGATAGCATTGTTGCTCGCGATCATCAGGAGGGCATAGATCTAATTATCTTTCTCATATACACGGTCCATTCTATCAGCAAGGCTACAGTTCTCTACTGTAGCCATTTTTTTGCATAACATCAGAGCGCATAAGACTTCAATACATAGCACGCATAATTGCGTCCAGGGGCTGAAGGCGATCAAATGACAAAGGGCTCCGGGCGCCCGGTCAACATGAAGTAATGAGTCAGTTCAAATTGCTAAAGGCCAGTGCGCTCATTCTTTCTGAGCATTGTCTGCATACTTTTGCACAGCGCAGGAACTGTTCATCCGACAGTTCTTCACATATCTCAGCACATTCTTCGCAAATACCAACGCACAACAAAGCAAATCTTGTGACGTTAACGGATCTACTTTTCAGGGCATGGAATGTTCCCATGCAGATAAGGGCACATTCATCCACGACCTTTGTGATTTTTTTGGAGAGCTTGTTTTGAGCCCTGGCGATTCTTACGAGGAGGTCTTCGCAATTCATCCAGGCATCAAAACAGGCCTGGGTGTGGCAGCTTGCAACGGTCATAGGTCAAATTTTTACGAGGGTTTTTGAACAGTTTGCACACGCTTCATGAACTGAGTGGTCTCGGCGTCCCTGAACACGTGATCCTGGATCAGCGTGCCACGGGTTCCATCATTCGTTTCAATTACATAAAGGATGACGTTGTCATTGGGGTCGGATTGGGCTTCAAAGCGGAAGGAGTTCACCACATTCACCTGTTCGGCCGTGTAGCTACTTTGTTTGTTCTGTGCTTCCAAACCTTCTTCGGTTAGTTTGAAGTTTTCGGTATAGCCTTCCGTGATGATTTTATTCAGGCACACAGCAAGGGTCCTTATATAGGGCGTGCTGCTATTCCTGTCCACGGTCATACTCTATACTTTAACTAATAAGACGAAATAGCCTGCCAGAAAATTCAGCCTACTTTGACTGTTTTTCGGTTATGCATGAGTAGTTATTTCTACAAAAGGCCGGCGTTCGCGCACCAGTCGCATTGGAAGCAAAGTCCGGATGTCCTCGGCCGATGTCTTCGGTATTGGCATCCTACATCCGGACGTTATTGTATTAATTGTATTATTTGTTGGCTATTTCCATGTCGCGCAGCCGCTTCACTTCGTCGTGGCCGGACTTCAGTGTGGCCTTCTGGCGAACCACGAGGTCGCGAACAGAGGGCTCGAGATCCACATCAGAATTCAACGCCGTATCATATGCTTTCTGAGCGGCGTCTTCACCGAACTCGCAATTGCTCAAAACTGTTTTCCGGTCTTTTCCTGTAATGGCTGCTTTAAGATCCATCCATACCCGGTAAACTTTTCCTGAATTGGTTGTTCCATCTGCAGGATCACCGCCGAGGCGGGTTACTTCCTGAGTGAGTTCCTGGCCATACTCGCGGCTTTCGCTAATGTAACGCGTGAACAACGTTTTAAGATCAGCGTCTTCGTCTTTCAACTCATCGATTGCTTTCTCATATCCTACAACGCGGTCATGGTTGATGCGTACCAGATCATTGAGAATACCTATTACTTTTTCGTTTTCCATGTTTTTAGCTTTTATACTTAAATCAACAAAAAATCATACCGGTTAATGCTGGGCTTCGCGATGCAGTTAAGGGAGCGCCATCTATTCACGAAATCAGATGATCGCAGCGGTATGAAAATTTCTGTTCAATAAATTCTACCAACCCAATCCTCAATTATGGCTAAGTATTCAAAACGTGCAGGACAAAAAGTTGAAAGGGCCATGCACGAAAAAAAAAGAGGCCAGCTCAAAAGCGGACGCAGTGGAAAAAAAGTTACCTCCCGTAAACAGGCAATAGCCATCGGGCTTTCTGAAGCCAGAAAAGAAGGTGCAAAAGTGCCAAAGAAAGGCGGGGCGAAAAAAGGCGGACGGAAAGGGGCCAGTAAAAAATCTGCGGCCAAAAAAGGCGGCCG
>DATMHB010000810.1:0-2400 GCA_035555175.1 Flavisolibacter sp.
TGATGGCAGTAACGCTGTAAAATGGCCTGGTTTCCCCGATCAGGGTGGGGTTTATCTCCTCCCGCAGCGAATTAGTTTTGAAGTCCTTCACCACACCGACGATTTTTTTCCACGGACTCCTTCCGGTGCGGATATCCTTGCCGATCGCGGCAGTGGCGTCTTTCAAACCAAGCTTCTTCACCAGGGTCTCATTCACTACCACTTCGTTCAGCGTATCGCTTTTTGAATAGGACCGTCCTGCTACAAGCTCAAGTCCGAAAGTGTTGATGTAATCTTCGTCGGCAAATTTTGTATAAAGGTGGAAGGTCTCATCGGGACGATGATCGAATCCAAAATTGGTAGACCAATTGTTATCGGACGAAGGAACGTCGCTGCTGAAGCTGACGGATTCGATGCCCGGCATCCCGAGGAGCTTTTGCTTGAACGCGGACTGTCTTGCTACCACTGCGCTGTCTGCATTTACATTCATTACATACACCGCTTCTTTCCTGAATCCAAGATCGGCATTGCGCACAAAATTCATCTGGCTGATGGCTACGATGGTGCCCACGATCAGGATCTGTGAAATAGAAAACTGCAGGATAACGAGTATGCGTCTTAACGACAGACCGCCGACGGTAGCGGAACCGATCTTGTTCTTCAGTGCGAACGCGGGCTTAAATCCTGAAAGCACAAGCGCAGGATAAGAACCCGACAGGATCGTGACGGCCAGCAAAACTGTCAGGAGGAAGGCAAAACTTTGCCAGTTAATGAATCCAAGCGACTCCTGTATCGATGCGACGTGCCTGATGAACGGAAGACAGGCCGTTGCAATAGCGGCTGCAAGGAGCACCGAGGTAAGAACGATGATGCCTGTTTCGCCCATCACCTGCGCAAAGAGCTGTTTGCGGTTGCTGCCCAACACTTTTCTGATGCCGATCTCCTTGCTCCTTCCAACGGCTTGCGCGGTCGACAGATTGATGAAATTGATGCAGGCCATCAATATGATAAATACACCGATAAGTGAGAGCGTCCACAGCGTGGACTTGCTGCTGACATGGTCGCCGAAATTGCCGAACCTCGTATCGAAATGAAGTTCACTCAGCGGCTGCAGATAGTTTACACGCACCCTTTTCCTGACGTCCGAATAATGCTTTTTGCTGAACTGCAGCAGTTGTGCATCGATATTTTTCGGCGCAATATTCGGAGGGAGCAACATGAATGCCTGGAAACTGCTCGAAGTATGTCCCCATTCCGTTATGCTCCCATACTGTCCGGGGTTTTGCTTAAAGCTTTCAAATGATGTAACCACAGCCAGTGGAAAGTCTGAATTCAGGGGCACATTTTCCAGAATGCCGCTCACCTTCGCTGTTATGGCGTTGTCTATTTTGATGGATTTTCCATAGGCCTCCTGCCAGCTGCCGAAATATTTTTCGGCCATTTTTTTTGTGAGCACGGTCGTGTTTGGCTCCTGCAACACTGCCGGTGAGCCGCTCAGCCATTTATAATGAAAGATTTCGAAGAAACGCGGATCGGTAAAGAACATACCGGATTCTTCTATGAATTTTTTTTCGTCCGCAGCATGCGTGCCTGCTGCTCCGAGCACGGTCACCTGACTTCCATAGCTTGCATAGAGCCCGCTGATGGTAGCCTGGGGCAGGTCAACCCTTAATGCGTCCAGTGCCGGAATGGGCACACCTGGTGTATAATTCGATCCATCCGGGGTTTTATCTTCTGTAACTACCCTGTATATGTGTCGATAATTGTCGTGGAAGGTATCGTAGCTCGCTTCATATTTCACCACAGTAAACAACAACAGGCAGGCAGCAATACCAATGGCCAGTCCGGCAATATTGATCGCTGCGAATGCCTTGTGGCGAACAATATTCCTGATCGCGATCTTGAGATAATTAGTCAGCATCTTTATCGTTTATTTAAAAGCACTTCTTTTTGTGCACTGTCGTCATCGTGCTTATTCCGTTCTTAAGTTTTTCATCGGGTTGGTTATTGCTGCGCGTATTGCCTGGAAGCTGATCGTGGCCAGTGCAATAAAAATGGCGATAGAGCCGGCAACCACGAAGATCCACCACGAGATCTCTACCCTGTAGGCAAAATCCTGCAACCAGGTATTCATTGCCCACCATGCAAAAGGTGCGGCAATGACGAAAGAAATAAGGACCAGCCTCACAAAATCTTTTGATAGCAATTGAACGATGCCCCGAACGCTTGCGCCAAGCACTTTTCTGATGCCGATCTCTTTTGTTCTTTGTTCGGCAATAAATGTTGCCAGTCCAAATAATCCCAGGCAGGCAATCAAAATGGCCAGTATGGAAAAGATCAGTGCGATCTTGCCCACACGCTGTTCATCCTTATACATCTCAAAAAAAGAATCATCTAGAAAGCGGTAGCTGAAAGGCATGC
>DATMHB010000811.1:0-4978 GCA_035555175.1 Flavisolibacter sp.
GGGATGAAGAGATCGAGGAGATCATGTCCGAAACCAAGGCCGGTCCTGTTGTGTACAACGATGCGGCAGTACTCGTGGATTATATCCGCGAACAATACGAGCGCTTTCTGGGTGGCGAGGCACCTGCTCCTATCGATGAAATATCACTGAGAAAATTTCAATGGGACTATTTTTTCCCACAGTTCTTATCAGATCTGAATCTTATAAAACCAAAAGAAAAGTTCGAGCATGCTGTTTAACTCACTGGAGTTTTTTGTTTTTTTCCTGATCGTTATTCCGCTTTACTTCCTGCTTCCGCACCGGTTCAGGTGGGTGATGCTGATTATTGCAAGCTCTATATTTTACATGTACTTCAAGCCGGTGTATATTCTCATTCTTGTATTCACCATCATCATCGACTATTTCGCGGGCATGGCTATCGAGAACAGCCGTTCGCAGCGCACAAAAAAAATGCTGCTGGTGGTGAGTCTTGTGTCGAACATCGGCGTGCTGTGCTTCTTTAAGTATTTCAATTTTCTTTCGATCAATCTCAGCGGACTGCTTTCGCTTTCGGGACGCGAAGTGCACCTGCCGCTGCTTCACATGTTGCTGCCGATCGGGCTTTCCTTCCATACGTTCCAGGCCATGAGCTACAACATAGAGATCTATCGCGGCAACCAGAAAGCCGAAAAGCATCTCGGATATTTCGCACTCTATGTGCTTTACTTCCCGCAGCTCGTGGCAGGTCCCATAGAAAGGCCGCAGAATGTGCTGCACCAGTTGAGGGCTGAGCACCGCTTTGACCACGACCGGTTCATCCAGGGTTTGCAGCTTATGCTATGGGGATTATTCAAGAAGATGGTGATCGCAGACCGGCTTGGTGTTTTCGTCGACACGGTGTATGCGAATCCTGAGTCCTTTCATGGCTTTCAGATCATCATTGCGATCTTATTTTTTGCCTTCCAGCTCTATTGCGATTTTTCCGGTTATTCGGATGTGGCGCTCGGCGTTTCACGCATCATGGGCATAGACCTGATGCTGAATTTCAGGCGGCCCTTCCTTTCAAAGACGGTAACGGAATACTGGAGGAGGTGGCATATTTCGCTGTCGACCTGGTTCAACGACTATCTTTTTACCCCTTTTGTTTTTGCGCGCAGGAACTGGGGTATCTGGGCAACCGTGGCCGGTCTTGCCCTTACATTTTTTATTAGCGGTATCTGGCATGGAGCCGGATGGACCTTCATCATCTACGGCTGTCTGCACGGCGTTGCTTTGATCTATGAAGTGCTGACCAAAAAAACACGGAGGAAATGGAGCAAGAAGATCCCTGGGTTCATTTATAATCCGCTGTCGATCTTGTTGACCTTCACATTTGCCGCTTTGTCTTGGGTCTTCTTCAGGGCTTTCTCCATGCACGATGTGTTCACTATCTATAAGAACATGTTCGTGCTGAAGAGCTTTTCATTCGGCGTTCCTACAGTAACAAGTTATAACCTGTATCTGATGTTCATCCTGATATTTTTCCTGTTGTTGTCGGAGAACATCTATGAATATTTTAAAGGAGTGGCTTTGCGGGTAGTGCACGTAAGATACCTTTCCATATACGTGCTTGCCTTTCTGATCTTCATCATCGGCATTTTTGAAAAGCAGACATTTATTTATTTTCAGTTTTGACATGAAATGGCTTAAGTTTTTTGCGCTGGTCCTTGCTTTCATTCTTACGATGGTAGGAATAGATCGCCTTTATGCGCCCATTAGAACCTGGGCCGACACTATGCTCGATGCGTACAGACAGCAGAAGGATAGCATCGACGTTGTTATCATCGGTCATTCCCACACCGGCGCCATCAGGCAGCGGGTGATCGGCGATCTGCGCGCGATCAATTTTTCTTATGCCGGCATGGAGTTAAAAGACCGGCTCGACTTTCTGCGCGAGATTCTGAAAGAAAAGGGCCGGATCCGATATGTGATCATGGCGCTTGACTATGACCAGGTGGGGAGAAAAACTTCTGACCCTATGGTGCACAACATGCTGCTACCCTATATCGTAAAGAACGAAACCGGATGGGAGGGACAATTGAAGCGGATGAGCCCGAACAATTTTCTACGGCATAACCGGGACCTCAGGGTGCTTTACGATTTTTATGTGTCGAAGCAATACAACAAGAACGATACGAATTTCATTCCCGTGAACTTTACAGATAAGAGCGACTTGAACGCGTGCAATAAAAGAGCGCTGGAGCTGGCGAAGATCAGTTATTCTGAAGGCAGGGTCGATGAGAATTTCAAGCTGCTGACCGAGATCAGGGAAATGCTTGCACAGAAAGGCATAGCGCTCGTGCTGTTGAATACGCCGAAGTCGGAGTGCTTCAACAGGGTTTATTTTGAAAACCTCGATACGACACAGGTGCCCAGGCTAAGGAAGTTTATTGAAGACAACAATCTTGTCTATGCCGACTTTGGCAGGTCTACCGCGTTCAGCGAAGATGACTTCAGGGATTTCGACCACCTCAATGACAAGGGATCCGGCGTGCTGTGCGATTCGCTGTGGAATATATTGCGCGCACACAACGCCCGGCTTGCAAAAAAATAATCCGGAAAAATTCAGATCCATGCAAAATCTCGAACTCAGTTTCAATCAACTTATAAAAGCCGGCAAGCAGGGAGATGCTGCACGGCCGAAAGTGCGGATCGCCATCCTCGCCGAATTTGCTTCACAACACCTCGTCAAGGCATTGAAAGCCGCAGGTGCCATGAATAACCTGGAGTTCGACATTTGGGAGGCCGACTATGACGCCATCGATGCGGCCGTGTTGAACGAATCATCAGCGCTTTATGAACAGCCTTATGATTATATCGTTCTGTACTGCTCGGTTTTAAAATTATATAAGCAATTCAGCCATTCGCCCAGGGAGGGCTTTGGGACTCAAAAGCTGGACTACATCAATAACCTGGTTTCGACACTTCAATCGCGTACGAAATCAAGGATCATCGTTTCCAATTATCCTCTCTACGATGACGCCGTATTCGGCAACTATGCCAATAAAACGAGCCATTCGTTTCTTTACCAGCTTAGGACGCTGAATGTGGGCCTCATGGATCTTGCAGCGGCCACCAAAAATGTATTTATCGTCGACGCTGAGGTGCTGGCCGGCTGGAAGGGAAGGAAGGAGACACTGGATCCAAAACTGTATATACATGCCGACATCATTTATACACTCGACTTCCTGGGTCTCCTGGCGCAGGGTACCGCATCTATCATTGCCACGGCGCAGGGCAGTTTTAAAAAATGTGTTATACTCGACCTTGACAATACCACGTGGGGCGGCATCATTGGTGATGATGGAATTGAAAACATCCAGATCGGTGATCTCGGCCTCGGAAAGGCCTTTACCATGCTGCAGCTGTGGGTAAAGAACCTTAAGGATAGAGGGATCATCGTAGCTGTGTCCTCGAAGAACACGGAGGAAATAGCAAAAGAAGTTTTTCTCAGCCATCCGCAAATGGTGCTCCGGATGGATGATATAGCGGTATTTGCGGTGAACTGGGAAACGAAAGTTGACAACATCCGGTTCATCCAGTCGGTTTTGAACATCGGATTCGATTCGATGGTTTTTTTGGATGACAATCCTTTCGAGCGCGCCATCGTTCGTGAAAATATCGAAGGCATCACGGTCCCTGAATTGCCCGAAGATCCTGCTGAATACCTTTCTTACCTGCAGTCGCTGAACCTGTTTGAAACTACTTCCTTCACGGAAGAAGATGCACAGCGTACGAAACAATACCAGGAAGAGGCGGGAAGGACCATGCTGCAAAAGTCATTTACTTCCGAGGCGGAATTTCTTGATAGCCTCAGCATGGTCGCCGATGTAAAAGAAGTCGACCGGTTCTCTTTGCCACGGGTAGCGCAGCTGACACAACGGTCGAACCAGTTTAACTTAAGGACCGTTCGTTATACGGAAGAAGATGTGAAGAAGCTCATGGCTGATCCCGATAAATTTGTGATCACTGTGTCGCTGAAAGATAAATTTGGCGATTATGGTTTGATCTCGTGCGTATTTCTTGAAAAGCAGAAGGATGAATTATTCATCAATAACTGGATCATGAGCTGCCGCGTACTGAAGAGAGGCGTGGAAAACCTTGTGCTGAACGAAGTGATGGCTGTGGCCAAGGAAAAAGGATTAAAGATGGTAGTTGGTGAATACCTGCCTACCGCTAAGAATGCGCTTGTGAAAGACCATTATAAGAACCTCGGCTTTGAAGAAAAAGCCGGAAAGTGGTTCATCGATCCTGCTTCGTATCAATCAAAACATACCAACATTAAAAAAAGAAATAGCTATGCCGTCAAATGAGGAAATCAAAAAACAGGTGAATGAAATTTTTAAAGACGTATTGGATAATGACAGGATCGTTATCCAGGACAGCACCACTGCAGACGACATAGAAGAATGGGATTCATTGTCGCACATCCAGCTGATCGTGGGCATTGAAAAACATTTCAAGATCCGATTCACCACTGCCGAAGTAACCTCTTATAAAAATGTGGGTGAAATGATCGACGGCATTGCAAAGAAGCTCGAGGCAAAGGGTTGATCCCAGATTCGGATATTTCCGTCCGCTGCGACGTTTTCAATCAGGCAGGGATAACGTGTTGAATATGTAACCCGGTATTTTCCAGTTGACTGGTTGTAAAATTCCACAGGATGGAAAGCGCGTAATTTTACTATTTGATCCGAGAAAAGGTTTTTCTATGTTGTGGGACAAATCCGGTCACAATGAAAAACCTAAGGGCTCCTGCTATCGCAGATTCATTTTCGCATGATTTCACAGTAGATAAAAGTGTCTACTCAGCATTTACCAACACATTTAAGGATCAGAATCCGCTTCACGTAGACAAAAACTATGCAAGGCAGAAAGGCTTTACCGATAAAGTAATGCACGGCGCCATTCTCGTAGGGTTTCTTTCTTTTTTTATTGGAGAAGCGCGATGGAGGCGCCG
>DATMHB010000812.1:0-3190 GCA_035555175.1 Flavisolibacter sp.
CGAGCCCTCGCTGCAGGTAGGGATAATCCTTGCTTACTTTTTTATAAGGATTACAGGCGGCGAGGGACAATAAAAAAATAAAACAGGTGAGAGAGGACATGAAACGATGGAAACTTCTTCGCATATTGAGATGATTATGACGGTTAAATTAAGGAATTGGCGCGTAGAACCGGATCCGTTTCCGCATGGCTTCGCCTCTCTCAGTCCCAATACATTTTGAGATCCAAGCTTTCGAAATTTATTTGTCTAACGATGATTTTCAGTAGTCCATTGTAGATCTTTCGATCCGCCTTTGCCGTGCTATTCTATCAGATGATTGGAGGAAATGCAAACCTAAGCCTATAACAAATCCCCCGTAAAAAAATTCGATGACGGGAAAATTTTATTCCGCCACCGCCTTTTTGGAAATTACAATTTTCCTTACTCCTTTCAGCTGGATGGCACCTTCCTTATCGAGCTCTGTTACAGCGCTCCTCATCCGGCTGCGAACCGTGACCAATAACAATGTTTTGATGGCAACAAAATAAACCAGCGTCATCAGCGTGATGAGCCAGGTGGTACCCATTCCCCTAACCTCATAAACGATCGCTGCCACGATCACATTGGCCGCCGCCAGGCACACCGTCACTTTTCGGTGCGAAAACCCCAGCCTGAGCATCATATGATGGATATGATTCTTATCTCCTTTAAACGGTGAGCGGCCTCTCAATATCCTGAAGCCAAAAACCCTCAGGGTGTCAAGAAGAGGAATGAACAGGATGCTGAAGGCTATCGCCGGCGCGGAAAAAAGGGGAAAAGCAGCGTCGTAAGGCGCTACTTCGATAAAATGAATGACCAGCACCGAACAGGCAAGACCGATCAATAGTGATCCCGTATCCCCCATAAATATCCTGGCAGGCTGGAAATTGTAATAAAGAAAACCGGTCAGGGCCCCCGTCATGGCAAATGCAAACACCGCATACGGCAGGCTGTTAGTGGCGAGGAAATATACCCCGAGCACAATACTGGCGAACAAACCCAGGGAACCCGCAAGCCCGTCTACCCCATCGATCAGATTAAAAGAATTGACAACAACCAGTATGGTGAGAATAGTAAGTGCCGCGCTGGCCGCATCGGGCAGCTCATGAATGCCGAGGAAACCGTGCATGTTGCTGATCTGGATACCGCCCTTAAAGATCAGGATCATGGCCGCGAGAAGCTGTCCCGCAAATTTTTTCATGGGCGAGATCACGAGGATATCATCCTTGATGCCAAGGAAAAAAATGATCAGCGCGGCAGCGAAGACATACTGGAACTCCGGCGCCCGCCGGAAAGAGATCGTCAACAGAAAGCTCAGCACAAAGCCTGCAAAAATGCCGACACCGCCAAGCGAAACCACCGGATTCAAGTGCACTTTTCGATGGTCAGGAACATCATAGAGTTTCTTGAGTTTTGCAATGGTGATAATGGCCGGTATGGAAAAAAAACTGATGATAAATGACACCACGAGCGATAACACAACGTCCGACATGACTAGTATTTAACGAATATGAAAAAACTCCTTCACGCATTTACAAGGTGTTGAAGGATCGGTAATCTCTTGAACTGTTCCCGGTTCATGAACTGGAAAATTTTTCGCAGGGGCTTCAGATAAAGGGTGAAAAAATAAGGGCTGAGCCCGTTGAGCTTCCAGGCCATGCGGTCTTCGAGGTTCGCATTGATGCGTTTCCGGAGGCCTCCGTTACTGGCACCGCCCGATTTCATTTTCACAAGAACTTCCCTGATATAAGCGGTACTGAAGCGATACTTGTAGAGTACGCGCAGCATCATTTCGTAATCGGCTGCGCTTTTGAGGCTGAGGTTGAAAGAACCAACATTCCGGTACACCTCCCGCCTCACAAAAAATGTAGGATGCGGGGGCATCCATCCAAACTTAAAGCTGTCCCTCCTGTAAGGGCCTGATCTCCATTTACGCATCACACGGTTCATGTTTTTCTGGTCTACGTAATGAAGATCGCCGTAGACCGTATCGGAATTCTCTGCTTCGAATTTTGCAACCACTTTGGAGATCACGTCGCTTTGCGCATATACGTCATCCGAATTAAGGATGCCAATGATATCTCCTGTCGCCATCTGTAGACCTTTGTTCATTGCATCATAGATCCCATTGTCCTTTTCACTCACCACCCGGCTTACATGCGGGTAGGACCGCACAATGTTCATCGTCTGGTCGGTTGAGCAACCGTCGACGATGATGTGCTCAATGTGGTCATAGTTTTGTCTCATCACGCTCAGAAGCGTGTCTGATACCGTTCGCTCGCTGTTGTAAGTAACGGTGATAATGCTTACAACAAGCGCCCTTTTTTGTTCCCAGCCTGAAGGCACGCTGATCAGAACAGGATCCTGCGCAGGGACGGTTTGAACCCTTGCGTTTGGTACAGCAGTCAGTTCCATAACAGTTCCGTTTTGGTGGTCAATCAGTTTATGGCAGGCATAGCCGAATGCCAGGGCTTAACCCGGATATGGAAGGCTTAAATAGGGCGACCATCAGGGGTAAATAAATTACCGCACTGATTCCAACAGCAAACGATCTTAATTGAGATTTCGATAGTGGTGTCTATCTAGTAGGGGGTTGGCTTTAGCAAGGGATGAGGGGTGAGAACCCAATTAACTAAAAATCTTCTTATGAAATGCTCCAGGCAATCTTCAAGTACAATTACGCTGCTTTCTCGTTAGTGAAAATACCGACAAAGGCCAAGCCCTGTTTGTTCTTTTTTGTTCAGTCCAAATATTTATCGGTCCTGTCATAAAATCCCTTCCGGTTCCATAAACTAGAACTGGTTGAACTGCAGAAACCGTACAAACCCCGTTTGCTTCACCACTTCCTCAAGCTGCTCCGACGTCCTGGCCGAATTCTTTTTCAGGAAAGCTTCCAGAATAAGATAATAGATGGTGTTGATCTTTTTTGTCAGAAAATAAAATTGCGCAGGACGGATCTGCAAAAATAATTTTTCCGATGCCTGTCTCTCTCCCACCATAAATAAACAAATAGCCTTTAAAAGCTGCATCGATTTATAAAATCCCGGATCGATGGAGGCATGTTTGCCGGGATAATGGTTTTGCGCATAATCGATATAATAAAGCGCGTCCTGCGGATGCTTTGTAATGGTCAGCGCCATGGCAAACACGGATTCAAAACACGGAAACA
This sequence comes from Flavisolibacter sp., assembly GCA_035555175.1. Classification (GTDB taxonomy): domain Bacteria; phylum Bacteroidota; class Bacteroidia; order Chitinophagales; family Chitinophagaceae; genus Flavisolibacter. Next base: position 3,188 of record DATMHB010000812.1, read on the forward strand.
ACC
>DATMHB010000813.1:0-2335 GCA_035555175.1 Flavisolibacter sp.
AGTAATGGAAGGCCTTTCGCTGCAACAGCACCTGGAGCAACTTTGGAATGTGCTGACAAGAAAGGCCGACACGCCGCATGCTTACAGCTCGCTCCTTCCCTTATCGTATCCCTATATCGTACCGGGGGGGCGGTTTCGCGAAGTGTATTACTGGGATAGTTATTTCACTATGCAGGGGCTGGCCGTCAGCAACAGGTATGACCTGATCACCGACATGGTGGATAATTTTAAATTCCTTATCGATCACTATGGGCATATTCCGAATGGCAATCGCAATTATTACCTGAGCCGCTCGCAGCCGCCTTATTTCTCGCTTATGGTAGATCTGCTCCGGCAGCACGAGGGAAATGCGGTGTACAAAAAATATTTTTCCTCCATGGAAAAAGAATACAGGTTCTGGATGCAGGGCAGCGATCACCTCAAGTCTTCTGCAGCTTATCGCCGCCTGGCAAAAATGCCTGATGGCACCATATTGAACCGACACTGGGATGATAACAATGCACCGCGACAGGAGTCCTACGCAGAAGATGTGATGACAGCAACGAAATATGTGCGTAAAGATGGAAAAGCCTATGTGAACCTGAGGGCCAGTGCTGAAAGCGGGTGGGACTTCAGCAGCCGCTGGTTCGATGATACGCTCCATTTAAATACTATTGAAACAACCGATATCGTTCCGGTGGATCTCAATTCTTTGCTCTTTGCCTGCGAAAATATTCTGGCGAATGCAGCCGAGGCCAATGGACAGCATTCCAAAGCGGTACAGTACCGGAAGCAGGCAGAAAAAAGAAAGACCGCTGTGATCAAATACTGTTGGGACCCTCAGCAGCACTATTTCTTTGATTACGACATGAAAGAAAAAAAGAGAACGGGCCGTTGGGTGCAGGCGGGGCAGTTCCCTTTATTTGCGAAGTTGGCAACGCAAGAGCAGGCCACTGAAGTAGCCAGGCAGGTAAGTGAAAAATTTCTCAGGGACGGTGGCGTCGTTACTTCTCTCTATCCCACAGGAGAACAGTGGGACGCACCAAACGGATGGGCGCCGCTCGAGTTCATTACGGTAAAAGGACTGTTGAACTATGGGTTCAATGATTTGGCCCGAACGGTCGCAGAACGCTGGATGGCCCTGAATGAAAAAGTTTTTGCAGGCACTGGCAAGATGCTGGAGAAATACAATGTTGAAAATACAAAGCTGGAAAGCGGCGGAGGCGAATATCCAACCCAGGATGGATTCGGATGGAGCAATGGCGTCTACCTCGCATTCTATCAACTGTTCAGGAATAAATAATGTAGATAACGATGTACAGACCGGATCACCTGACGAACGTCGCACTATCTGATTTATCGAAATAAGCATCAAAGAGACCCGGATGGAAATGCCTGTGCTCGAGAATGTTAAGTTGACCTCATAAAGCCGCTGCAGCAGATTGCTTTGAAAATTCTCTCCCATCGTTGCAGGAAGAGAAATTAAAACGTGATCCGGCCCGCTGGATATCATTCTATAATTGTATTTTGAATTAGCTGCAATTCAAGCTGTGAATTTCTATGAAGCGATTTTTATGCATACTGATGATAACCGGTGCCGTAGTTTGTAAGGCACAGCCGAGACCATTTGCCGTAATTGCGTACTACTCCGGCAATGCTCAACAGGCGGACAGCTTTGCGGTGGAAAAGCTATCACACATCATTTTCAGTTTTTGTCATTTGAACGGCAATCGCCTGCAGGTAAGAAATGCGCGCGATACGGCGGTCATCCAAAAGCTCGTGTCGCTTAAGGGCAGGAACCCTGCAATGAAAGTTTTGTTATCGCTTGGAGGGTGGGGAGGATGTGAAACCTGTTCAGCGGTTTTTTCGAGCCGGAGGGACAGGAAAGCGTTTGCGCGTTCTGTAAAAGAACTATGCAGTTATTTTGGAACGGATGGCATCGATCTGGATTGGGAATATCCTGCCATCGCCGGGTATCCGGGACATCAATATAAAACTGAAGACCGAGAGAATTTCACAGCGTTGATAAAGCAATTGCGAAGGGAATTGGGCAATGGATACCAGATCACTTTTGCGGCAGGCGGTTTTAATGCGTATATCGACAAAGCGATTGAATGGAAAAAAATAATGAACAGGATAGACTACGTGAACCTGATGACCTATGACCTTGTTGGGGGATATGCTACTACCACGGGACATCATACGCCGTTGTATTCAACCGACCGGCAGATCGAGTCGATTGATAATTGCGTGAACAGGCTTTTATCGTAATACCCTGTTTTATCGATTGTATTAACAAAGTTCCGCATTCCTTCGGCATCGTAATTTTCTGCCAGCGTGCTTTTGCCTTTTTGGG
>DATMHB010000814.1:0-9946 GCA_035555175.1 Flavisolibacter sp.
GATCATTGCGAGGTCCAGGATAAGGTAGATGATGGTTATGACCCAGATGGGTATGCCGCCGTTCAACATCGTAAAGATCCTGTAGTTGGGCGCCAGCGTGGTGGTAGCAATTGCAATGGCCATGATACCCGCCGAAGCACCGAATGCCTGAGCTGTGGGTAATAATTCTTTTAAGGGGTGGATCAGGTTAAATGCAAGCATGTAAGCACCGGCACCCGCAACTGCGCCGTATAAAAATATCGGGATCAGTTTCCGGTTCCCTGTAAGGTCTTGAAGGATATAACCGAAGGCCCAAAGCCACAGGAGATTGCCGAGGATGTGCCATACATATCTGGTATCGTGAACAAACATATGGGTGAGCAAGGTCCATGGCCGCGTAAGGAATTTATCGAGGTCGGCGGGCAGGGTAACCCAGTCGAAAAATCCGCGGTAGAAAACCGAAAGCCCCTGGTCTCCCTCACTGAAATAATAAACCACTTTTATGAAGGCCAGGATCACGAAAACGATCAGGTTGATGGCGATCAGCATGGTCAGCGCATTGCCATCCTGGCCTATTGAAAGCCTGTGTCTGTTCTGTTGTTGATAATAGCTCATGGTGTTATTCTAAAACTGCAATTTATCTGCCACATTAATAAAACCTTCTGCGGTTGGTCTTGTTCCAAATTACTACTAAAATAAATCCCGTAATAGCCCCTCCCAGGTGAGCAAAATGCGCAACATTGTCGCCACTGAAGCTGGCGATGCCGCCAAAAATATCGATAGCTGCCATGGCCAGGACGGCCCATTTTGCTTTGATAGGGATCGGAATAAACATGATATATAATTCTGTGTTGGGGAACAAGTAAGCAAACGCTGCAAAAATGCCCATTATTGCGCCGGAGGCTCCTAAAGCCGGGCCAACCGTAGAGGCCAATTCCCGGGCTGCTTCAATGTTCCCTGAAATAAAAAGTTGTTCTGCGTGTTGGAGCCTGAAATATTGTATAGCCAGATGACAGGCCGCCGCGCCTACGCCGCATATCAGATAAAATAATAAAAATCGTTTGCCTCCCCAAACATTTTCCAGGATTCTTCCAAACATCCAAAGGGCAAACATGTTAAATAAGATATGATAAAGTGCTGGCAATGGTGCATGGGCAAACATATGCGTGGCGATCTGGTACGGGGCGAAGCCCGGCAGCTGGATCGGATACAGCATGAGTTTTTCGGTCAGGTGGATCTTGCTGTCAAGAATATTCTGGGCCACCCATACGAGAACGTTGATGATGATCAGGTTTTTTACTATGGGAGGAAATGCATCCGGTCTGGTATATCTGAAATTGCTCATCTGTTTTTCTATTTACGTTTTAACTGAACTACGTTTTCAATGTGGTGGGTATGGGGAAACATATCTACCGGTTGAACTTTGGTGACTTCATATTTTTCATCCAGCAGGAAGAGGTCCCTTGCCTGCGTTGCCGGATTACAGCTCACATATACCACGACCGGAGCGGCAATATCCAGGATCTTGCGGACAAGCTTTTCGTGCATGCCTGCCCTTGGCGGATCCGTAATGATCACATCGGGCCGTCCATGTGCCGCAAAGAATTCGTCGTTGCAGATGTCGATCACGTCACCGCTCACAAATTCCGTGTGATCAATATGGTTCAGCATGGCATTTTCACGCGCATCATGCACAGCAGCTTCGATCACTTCCACGCCCACTACTTTCCTGGCCTGACGGCTGCAAAAAATACCTATGCTTCCTGTGCCGCAATAGAGGTCATACAGCACCTGGCTTCCATCAAGGGCAGCAAAATCCCTTGTGATCCGGTACAGTTTTTCCGCCTGTTTCGTATTGGTTTGAAAAAACGATTTCGGACCGATCTTGAATTGAAAGTCCTCGAGTTGCTCCATTACAAAACCCTTACCCGAATAGGTTTGCGGCTCCAGGTCGCTGATGGAATCATTCTTCTTGGTATTGATCGTAAACACAAGCGTAGTGATGCCGGCAAAGCGCTGAAGGATAAAATCCAGAAGCTCTCTTCTCTTCTTTTCATGATCTTCTCCAAATACCACATTCACCATTACCTCACCTGTTGTGCAGATGCGCAGCTGCAGGTTGCGCAGGAATCCACGATGCTCGCGATAATCATAAAAGCTCAGCTTTTTCTGAAGCGCATATTCGCGGATCGCATTCCTTAATTCATTATTGGGCTCGGGTTGCAGCCAGCATTTCCGGATGTCGACGACCTTATCAAAAAAGCCCTTCGCATGAAAGCCCAGCACATTACTGAAAGTTCTGTCTTTATCTTCCTTGTCAAAGCTGCCCGCCGGAAGAAATTCTTTTGTGCTGAAAGTATACTCAAGCTTGTTCCTGTAGAACCGGTCTTCAGGGGCGCCGGCGATGGGCATGAATTCAGGAAGCCGGATCTTGCCGATGCGGGTGAGGTTATCGAACACCTGCTGTTGTTTGTACTGGAGCTGTTTTTCATAGGGCAGCATTTGCCACTGGCAGCCTCCGCATACGCCGAAATGCTGACAGAAGGGTACCACCCTTTCTTTTGAATAAGAATGAAAGAGGACAGGATATCCTTCTGCCCAGTCGTTTTTATTTTTCGAAAGGCGGATGTCAACTACATCGCCGGGGACCACGTTTTCAATGAATACGACCTTTCCGTCCCTTCGTGCCAGCGATTTACCTTCAGCTGCATAGTTCTCCACCAGCACTTCGCCCAGGACCATGTTTTTCTTTTTTGCCACAGCGTAAAAATAGTTGATAGTCGGTAGTTAAATGTTGAATGTTGAATGCTGAATGTTAAATGAAGAGACTGTACGGCTGGCTTAAGGAAAATAAGACAAAAATGAATGCAGGATATTTAACGTCCGCCTTCGCGGAACCCTGAATGACCAGCACGAAGCGAATCATAGCCTGTAGGCATTGGCGCCATAGGAGCATGGAGCGGCAGGGAGTATGACGAAATCTGTGTTTTAAGCTCTGGATTTTTGCCCCCTGTGGCGGGATGATTTTCGAATTGAAAAGCGTAGCCGGCGCGCCTGCCCCGCGGCCCCTTTTGCAACTCTTTAACCAAGTTTGTCCTCTTTATTAATATTTTTATGGGCCACAATCGTCTTATGAAATATTTAGCGACCGTCCTGCTCACCTGTTCTGCATTTATTGTCTCTGCTCAAAATGCTTATGAAATCAAGGTTACCCTCAAGCCTTTTAAGAACCAATACATTTATCTTGGCCATTATTATGGTAAACAGTTGCCGATCATCGATTCGGTGAAACTGAACGACCGGAGCGAAGGAACCTTTAAGGGCTCAAAAAAGCTGGGTGGAGGAATCTATTTGATCGGCTATCCCGACCGCGCCCACAATTTCGAAATCCTGGTGGACCGCAATCAAAAATTTTCAGTGATTGCCGACACGGCGCATATTTCTTCGGTGAGTTTTGTGAACTCTCCTGATAAATCGGGCTTCACGGCATATCAACAGTTCATGTCCACCAATGGCAGGGCGGTGGATTCACTTTTAAAAGCCAGGAGCGGAAGCAGTAAGCAGGATTCGATCAGGATCACAGCGCAGATTGAAACCCTGAATAATAAGATCAGGAAATACCGTAACGATATCATTGTGAAGGAACCCAACAGCCTGATGGCTGCGCTGCTCAGGGCAATGAAGGAACCTGAAGTTCCGCAGCATGATCCGGCGGCGAAAAAGGATTCACTTTTTGCGTATCATTATTTTAAGCAACATTATTGGGATGGTGTCAGCTTCTTCGATGACCGCCTTGCACGGACGCCGTTTTTTGACAGCAGGATCGATAAATATTTCGAGCAGCTTGTTTTTCCTTCTTCCGATTCGGTGATCAAAGAGATCGATTATATGCTGGGTTATGCCAGTGTCAACGATGATATGCAGCGCTTCCTGTTACTGAAATTTGTAAATCGATACCTCAACCAGAAATATATGTGGGAGGACGCGGTGTTCGTTCACCTGTTTGAAAAATATTTTTCCCAGAAATCTTATCCCTGGCTGACTGAACAGGGAAAGAAAATGATCAGCGACCGCGCCTACAGCTTAATGGCCAACATCATGGGTACGCCGGCGGCCGATGTGGAGCTGCCGGATACTGCGGGAAAGAAAACAAGTCTGTATTCTATCCGGGCGCCCTATGTGCTCGTAACCATCTGGGATCCGACCTGCAGCCATTGCAAAGAGATTGTTCCCCGCCTCGACAGCGCCTATCATGCAAGCTGGAAGGCAAAGGGGATGAAGCTTTTTGGGCTTGCCAGAGAAACCGATGGCAAGAAGGCTGAATGGATGTCATTCATTCACGAGCACAGCCTAAGCGACTGGACGCATGTTTATTATTCAAGAGAAGACGATGCGGCCCGTGTGGGCGCAGGCATCCCGAGCTATTCCCAGTTGTATGATGTGCAAAGTTTTCCTACTTTGTATCTTCTTGATCAGGATAAACGCATCATTGCTAAAAAAGTAACCCTGGAGCAGATCGATGAAATTTTGGCTCACAGGGACAAAAACCAATAACGACTATGAAAAAGCTGGTTCTTGCTTTTTTTGTGCTGCTTTGTATCTCTTCATCGGCACAGACGCTCTTCTATTATGGAAATGATTCTGTTTCAGCCAACGAATTTCTAAGGGCCTGGCATAAGAACAACACGGGTGTAAAAACCGAAAAGGCGTTTCGTGACTACTTCGATCTTTACATTGCATCGAGGCTTAAGATCAGGGAAGCGATTCAAAGGGGTTATGATACGCTTCCGCAGATCGTTTCCGACCTCGACAACTTGCGCCAGCAGATCCTGCCGTCCTACCTCAACGATAAAGAGAGCATTAACCGGTTATTAAATGAAGCCTTTGTGCGGTCGCAAAAAGATATTCACCTGGCGCATATTTTCATTACGCTTGCACCTGATTCGATTGTTGCGCTGAAAAAACTGAGCGAGGTCATGAAAAGCCTCGATAAGAATATTCCTTTCGGGGACGTGGCGAAACAATATTCCGATGATCCCCTGGCAAAAACAAATGCGGGCGATCTGGGATGGCTCACGGTTTTTTCACTTCCTTATGAGCTGGAAAATCTGGCCTACAATACAGCACCCGGAAAAGTTTCAATCGTATACAAATCTAAATCCGGCTACCATATTTTTAAAAATCTCGGTGAGAGAAAAGACCCGGGCCGCATTAAGGCGGCGCAAATCCTTCTTGCTTTTCCTCCCGATACCGATGCCGAGGGAAAGGCAAGGGTGAAAAAGCTGGCCGATTCAATATATGCCCGCTTACAGAAAGGAGATGATTTCGCCAAGCTGGCCGCCCTGTACAGCAATGATGTGATCTCCTCTGCGGCGAATGGCCAGCTGCAGGAATTTGGTGTGGGCGAATATGAGCCTGCATTTGAAAATATTGTGTTCGCCCTGCCCGTTGATGGCGCTTATAGCAAACCGTTCCTCACTTCTTATGGGTATCATATAGTAAAGCGGATTTCAAGAGTGCCGGCACCTTCGAACAGGAATGACAAGAAAGTGATCCAAAGCCTGACTGATAAGGTGCAGGTTGGCGACAGGATGGCGAGCACAAGAACAGAATTGGCAAATAAGGCGATCAGGTCCGCTGGGTTTAGGAAGGGCCGCTTTAATGAAGCCGAATTGTGGGCGCTGTCCGATAGTCTCTTGAATTATGTGCCGGCAAAAATGACGGTGCATCTTTCCAATACGTCGCCATTGTTTGTGATCGGTGATAAGACCATTGCCGTTTCTGACTGGATCAATTATGCCCAGACTTTCCGCTATCGGCAGGATGGGTCGGGTTTGAAGTCGTATTCAACACTCTGGGACGAATTTGTGCAGGCAATGGCGCTCGAATATTACCAGAATCATCTGGAAGTTTTTAATGACGAGTTCCGGCAACAGCTCACCGAGTTCAAGGAGGGCAATCTCTTTTTCGAAATTATGCAGGGTGAAGTGTGGGGTCCTGCCCAGAATGATACGGTGGCCCTCGAGGCTTTCTATGAGCGCAACAAGGGAAGGTACAACTGGAATCAAAGTGCCGATGCCGTAATTTTTTATGCGAGCGATGTGCCCTCTGCAAAAACCTTTGGACAGGAACTGAGGAAGGCTCCGGCGTCGTGGCATGACCTATTGAATAATTTCAGTGAAAAGGTAGCAGCCGATTCTTCCAGATTTGAGTTGGGGCAGATTCCGAATCCTACGAAGGCGGTATTAAAAGAAGGTGTGATCACGGCACCGCTGGTGAATAAGGCGGACAATACAGCATCGCTGGCATACATCATCAGAACATACAGCAAGCCGGCGCCACGCAGCTTTGCAGAGGCGAGGGGACTTGTCATCAACGATTATCAAACCGAATTGGAAAAGAACTGGATTGCGGCGTTGAAAAAGAAGTATCCGGTTAAGATAAACGAGGCCGTACTGGCGCAATTGATCAGGGAGAAGAAGTGGTAGGGTGCGTCAGACCTATAAGGTTTTAAAGACCTTATAGGTTGGTGGTCGAACTATCGCCGCTATGGGTGAGCGCCAGTCTGCCATTCGTCTTTCCACTGGAGTTTACTTAATCTTTCAAATCTCGTTCAACCTGCTGTGCTTCAATACGCGCATAAATGCAAAGGTTTATTAACCCTTCCCGCGAATGGGTGCTGCTGCATCTTTTTGACAGAAAAATCTTGTGTAAACCGGGCCATTTAATCACAATTTTTTGGCGTAACGTTTTTGCGGACTTTATAATGAACCTATAAGGTCTTTAACACCTATAAGGTCTTTAAGACCTTATAGGTGTTATCGATTTTGCCTTCTCTTTTACACCAATTCCTTCACCACATTCACAATCATCTGTGGCTTGCCCAATGTATAATAATGCAGTCCCGGCACACCCGCCTTTTGCAATTCCTTTGATTGCTTCAGCAGCCACTCTGTTCCCACCACTTCCACATCAGCATCCGTCTTGCACTTCAGGATCTCCGTTGAAAGCTCCTCCGGAATATCAACGTGAAAAGTTCTTGGGATTACGGTCAGCTGCTTCTTAGTGCTGATCGGCTTCAGCCCCGGCACCACTGGCACAGAAATGCCTGCATCGCGGCACGCCTTTACAAAATCAAAATATTTTTTATTGTCGAAGAACATTTGGGTGGTGATATACTCGGCGCCCGCATCCACTTTCGCTTTCAAATACTGCAGGTCGGTTTGCATATTCGGCGCTTCAAAATGTTTTTCAGGGTACCCTGCTACGCCAATACAGAAATTGGTCTTTACCGCATTCTTCAAATCTTCCTCGAGATAAATACCATTGTTCATGTTCATCACCTGGCGCATCAGCTCGATCGCATAGCGATGACCTCCGGGCTCCGGTTCAAATGCACTTTCATTCCTGGGCGCGTCGCCGCGCAATACAAGAACATTGTCCACCCCAAGGAAGTTCAGATCGATCAGCGCATCTTCGGTTTCCTGTCTGCTGAAGCCTCCGCAGATCAGGTGCGCAACGGCGTCCACTTTATAACGGTTCATGATGGCCGCGCAAATACCAACCGTGCCCGGCCGCTTTCTTACTTCCACCTTATCAAAAGTCCCGTCCGGCTTTTTCTTGAACATGCTCTCACTGCGATGATATGTAACATTGATAAAGCCCGGCTTGAATTCTATCAGTGGATCAAGGTGCTCCCACAATGCGTTGATGCCTTTCCCTTTCAGGGGCGGAAGGATTTCAAAAGAAATGAGAGACCCGTCTGCCTCGTTTATGTGATCAATTACTTTCATCAGGCTGCAAACATAGCATCCAGTTAACGAAATACAAAAGCAATCGGCCAAAGTATTAATCCCCGGCGGTTTCCCTTTATTTTTACCAAAATTTCTTAGTGAGCGTCAGCATCCATACAAAAGACCTTGTAAAGAAATACAGTGCACGCACTGTAGTGAACCACGTGTCCATTGAAGTGAACCAGGGTGAGATCGTTGGGCTGCTGGGACCAAACGGTGCTGGAAAGACCACTACATTTTACATGACGGTTGGACTGATCAAACCGGACGAAGGCGAAGTGTATCTCAACGATCAGAACATCACTAAGCTGCCCATGTTCAAAAGGGCCAAGATGGGCATTGGATATCTTCCGCAGGAGGCTTCGGTTTTTAGGAAGCTGAGTGTGGAAGACAACATCACTGCCGTTCTGGAAATGACCAACCTTCCGAAGGCCGAACAACGGGATCGGCTTGAAAGCCTCATCGACGAATTCAGATTACAACACGTCAGAAGAAGCAACGGCGATGTATTGAGCGGCGGGGAAAGGCGAAGAACAGAGATCGCTCGTGCGCTGGCCGTCGATCCGAAATTTATCCTCCTCGACGAACCCTTTGCCGGAATTGATCCTATTGCCGTTGAGGATATTCAGTCAATCGTGGCCAAGCTCAAATTCAGGAACATCGGCATCCTGATCACTGACCATAATGTAACCGAGACCCTTTCCATTTGCGATCGCGCCTACCTCCTGATCGAAGGAAAAATTTTCAAGCACGGGACGGCCGAAGAGCTGGCCGCAGACGACCAGGTGAAGAAATTATACCTCGGCAGAAATTTCGAGCTCAAAAGAAAAGACTTCATCATTGAAGAGATCCTCAAACCCGAACACGCTACCCTCGACGCCATCATCCGGAGCCTGGAATGGGGAATTCACCAGCTTACAAAGATCGAGCAGTCGGAGGGCTTCCGCAACAGGTTCCTGCCCAAGAGCGCAGGGAGCCAGAAGCAATACAGGGAACAGCTTGAGGATTACAACAGCCGTATGAGCGATACGTTTCAGTTCATCATGAATTACAGCGAGCAGTCGCCCGACGAAAGCTTCCGCCAAAGGATTGAAATGCTCCTTACAGGGGGCATGGAACGCAAGGGTACGCTCCAAAACCTGATCGATTACCTCAAGAATTATAAAGATGCCATTGTTTCTTAGGTGAAGGCACAATAATTTCATTGTTCTCGTTAACTTGCTTGCTACAGATGAAATTGCTCAGTCCTGCGATATCCCGGCTGGCGCGCTTGCGTATATGGTCCATTGAGCAATGGATGAATGATCCCGTTACGGCTCAGCTCATCGTTTGGCAGGACCTTCTTGCCGCCGGCCAGTACACCGAGTTCGGACGCGCACATGGTTTCAACAAGGTTCAGTCGCTGCAGGATTTCAAGCAACAGGTTCCCATCCAGGATTATGACAGCATGAAGCCCTTTATCGAGCGAATGATGAGGGGTGAAGAAAATATTTTGTGGAATACACCGGTTACCTGGTTTGCCAAGAGCAGCGGAACAACCAGCGATAAGAGCAAATTCATACCGGTGAGTGATGAAAGCCTGAAGGAAAACCACTACAGGGCTTCGAAAGATGTTCTTTCATTCTATTATGCTTCGCATCCGCAGAGCGAACTACTTACAGGCAAAGGTCTGGTCATCGGCGGCAGCCACCAGATCAATTCCGTAAATGAAGAGGTTCAATATGGCGACCTCAGCGCGGTTGTACTGCAGAACTCGCCTTTCTGGAGCAACTGGATCAGGACGCCCGATCTTTCCATCGCGCTGATGGATGAATGGGAAAGCAAGATTGAAAAGCTGGCACAGTCCACCATTTATGAGAATGTGACCTCCATGGCGGGTGTGCCTACCTGGCTTATTGTTTTATTGAAAAGGATACTCGACATCACCGGCAAGCAAAACATCAAGCAGGTGTGGCCCAGCCTTGAACTGTATATGCATGGTGGCGTGAGCTTCATTCCCTATAAGGCGCAGTTTGAAAAACTTATCGGAGGCCCCATCAATTATCTCGAAATGTACAATGCATCGGAAGGCTTTTTTGCTGCGCAGGACGATGTAAATGAAGAGGGCATGTTGCTGATGTGCGATCACGGGATATTTTATGAGTTCATGCCGGTAACCGAATATGAAAAAGACC
>DATMHB010000815.1:0-2429 GCA_035555175.1 Flavisolibacter sp.
GACTGCGGCGAATTTATTGAAGATGCAGCGAAAAAGGAGCTGGACGGATCTATCCTTACATTTATCGATGCCGAACTGAACCCAAAATGGTCATTTGCCAAAACCGATGAACAGGGATTTGTAACTGAAGTGCAGGAAAAAAAGGCGATCTCGAAATTTGCAACGGTCGGAATTTATTATTTTACAAAAGGCAGTGATTTCGTGAATGGCGCGATCGACATGATCATCCGAAACGACCGGGTCAATAACGAATTTTATACCTGTCCGGTCTACAATTACCTGATCGCCGAAGGCAAAAAGATCGGCATTTATAATATTGATGCCGATGCGATGCATGGTACTGGCACGCCTGAAGACCTGAGAACCTATATTGAATTCAAAGGCGGAGTGGCCGTTAAATAAATAGTTATGTGTGGGATTGCCGGTGGTTTTGCGTTCAGGAAAGAAGGGGAGGAATTTCTTCACCACATAGGTGAAGCTACCACATGCCTGAAGCACAGAGGACCCGATGGGGGCGGAGTGTTTACGCATGGACCAATTGCTCTCGGGCACAGACGCCTATCCATTATTGATACTTCCACTGCAGCCAACCAGCCGATGATCAGCAGGGACCGGCGGTATTGCATGGTTTTTAACGGAGAGATCTTTAATTACAAAGAGCTTTCGGCCCAATATTTTCCGGGGCATAGTTTTCAAACCACGTCGGATACAGAGGTTTTTCTGGAGCTTTTCATCCGCCAGGGGATTGAATGTTTCAGCAAGCTGAGGGGCTTTTATGTGGCGGCCATCTGCGATACTCAGAAAAACGAGCTTTTCGTAGTTAGGGACCGCTTCGGAAAAAAGCCGCTGCATTTCTATCAGGATGAAAACGTGCTGCTGTTTGCCTCTGAATTGAAGTCGCTGCTCTCTTTTGGCATTCCTAAAGAAATCAACTGGACGGCGATGCCGTATTATTTTCAGTTGAATTACATCCCTTCGCCGTTGAGCATTCTTAAGAATGTAGAGAAGCTGAAACCGGGATCTTACCTGAGGATAGGGGAAGGCAAAACAGAACAGAAAACTTATTACCAGCTTGCTGTTCAGCGCGATAAATACGAAGCACTCAGCTACGAGCAGGCCCAGACAAAACTCGTGGAGCTGATGGACGAAGCAACCAGGCTGCGCCTCATTGCCGATGTGCCTCTCGGTGCCTTTCTGAGTGGCGGCATCGACTCATCGGTGGTCGTAGCCCTTGCTTCGAGACACAAACAAAAGCTCAAGACCTTTTCAATTGGATACAAGGATCAGCCCTTCTTCGACGAAACCAGGTATGCTCAGCTCGTCGCAAAAAAATACAACACCGACCACACGGTATTCAGTCTTACGAGCGACGATTTTCTCGAACACGTGGAAGATGTGCTGGACTATACTGATGAACCCTTCGCGGATTCATCATCCGTTCCCACGTTCATTTTAAGCAAGCATACGCGCAGGCATGTTACCGTTGCGCTTTCAGGCGATGGTGGTGACGAAGTGTTTGCCGGCTACAATAAATACACGGCCGAATGGAATGTGATGCAGCCTTCACTCAGGCGCAATCTTGTAAAATCACTGGCGCCCCTGTGGCAGGTGCTGCCGAAAAGCCGGAACGGAAGGATCACGAATACGATCAGGCAGCTGCACCGTTTTGCCGAGGGTGCACAATTGAATGCGGAAGACCGCTACTGGCGTTGGGCTTCGATGATGCCTGCAGGACATGCAAGAAATTTACTGAGGCTGGAAGGAAAAGGCATCAGGAATGTAAACGGTTCGCTGAAGGACCTGTATCCGTGGAAGATCTCGGGAAATGATCTGAATGAGATCCTCCTTGCCGATATGAACCTTGTGCTGGTGGGCGATATGCTCGTAAAAGTAGACATGATGAGCATGGCCAACAGCCTGGAGATCAGGTCGCCATTCCTTGACCAGGAAGTAGTTGAATTTGCATTTGGATTGCCTGCTTCCTATAAGATCAACGGCTCAATGAAAAAGCGCATCGTGCAGGATGCATTCCGGTCGCTCCTGCCACCGGAATTGTACGACCGTCCCAAGCACGGCTTCGATATCCCTTTACTAGGCTGGCTCAGAAAAGAGCTTTGGCATAAGATCGATAACGACCTTCTTTCAGATGTTTTTATTGCTGAACAGGGCATCTTCCAGCCGGCCGTAATAAAAGCGTTGAAGCACAAGCTGCATAGTGCAAATCCGGAAGATAGCCATGAGACGATCTGGGCCCTTCTGGTATTTCAACACTGGTGGCGCAAGTACCTTGCGTGATCATCGATCATTTAACGCCGCCAAATATCCTCTTGTATAAATAACCCCACAGGGTAGGGAGGTGCCATAGCGCCGAGTTCAATTCATTCTTCACTGTTGGCGCATTCCCTTCCAATAATTGCGGTATTACTTTT
>DATMHB010000816.1:0-4291 GCA_035555175.1 Flavisolibacter sp.
GGAGGCATATGGATGTTGTACGATAGCCGGCAGTCCGATCATTTGAAACAAAACGATACAGCTGCCGTTATAGCCAAGGAACCGGCAAGCGCCAAAACTTTAGAGGAAACCCCGAAAACTCCAATAGAAACGCCGGACCAAAACACACTTACCCCTGGCAACAAAGACGAACAAAGTGCCACGGCCGTACCCTTCACCATACATCGCGAAATGTTTTCAACGAAGCAACCCCGAAAAATAAAGGACCGCGACAAAACGCTGAAGGATGATATCGATGGCGGCGGGGCGATGAACTTTTCACTACGTCCTTCGGGAATAAAAAAATCGACAGACAAGTCGAACGAGCAGAAGCTGAGGCAATTGAACCTTCCTGCCTCGAACCCTACCAATGAGGGCAATCCCGGTAAAGAAGACCGTCCGGAAAAAAATGAAACGAACAAAAAGTATGACACAGCAAATGCAAAGCAACCTGCGCGTCCGGTGAACATCGAAGAACCCCCGAAGAAAGCAGCGATCGCAATGAATGACGAGAAGCCGGCAGAAGAAAAGATCGATGAAGCTGCAGTTGATAGTACTGCGGATATAGCCACCGTTGCACCAACGAGTTCCACGCAGAAAAAACGAAACTGGACTCTTGGTTTCACAGCAGCTGCAGGCCTTTCAGCCTCGTCGACGGGCGTGGGCCTTTTCAATGCAACCGGCGAGAAAATGATGGATGCTGCTCCGATGGCTGCCGCGCCGAGGCCACCGCTGGTCAATTATTCTTACGTTTCGCCCGAAAGACCGGATGTGTTTGCAAGCGTCGGATTAATTGTAAAGAAGCAGATTGGCAAAAAGGTCTTTTTTAATACAGGCCTTATCTATGATTTTTTAAGAACAAAAACTTTTGTCAGCGCCAAGGTGAGCAACAGACAGTCGAATGGAGTTATGCTGAATTCTAATCTTGCCTTCATCAACACAGGCATAATGTTACAGGATTATTATAACGTTTATCACTTCCTTGCCATTCCGCTTTCACTCGATCTTCAGCCTTTCAAAAAACTACCCCTTTTCGTTCGCGGCGGCGTGGCGGTGAAGCGTCTGATCAACACAAATGCCTTGCAGTTCGAAGACTCGAGCAAAGTATATTATTATGATCCGAATGCATTCCGGCGAACACAGGTGTCTACCAGTTTTGGATTGGATTATGCGGTGCTCAATAAAAAGCTCAAGGTGCTGGTGGGACCTGAATTCCAGTATGCGCTGACGGGTGCTGAAACCATCGAACCTGGCAGCCGGCTTTATGCATTTGCTTTGCGCGCCAGGGTCTTCCTGCAAAAAAAATAGGAAAGGAGCAACGCTCAGCGCCTTTCGTTTGTCACACGATTCGAATGTTGCTCCACGCACAACCAAAATCAAAACGTTTCAGATGAAAAAGTATTTGCTCGCGCCAGCCTTTGCTGCCCTCCTTGTTGCCTCTGTATTCATTCTCCCCGGATGTCTCAAGGATTCTTACCAGCGAACCTCCAGGTATACCTATTATAAACCCGTGTATAAAACAACGGATGAAGTAAGAGCCAATATCAGGAGCAACCCTTCAAGGCCAATTGAAAAACCGGGCAAGATCTATATGCTCGGCTCTTATATTTTTCTGAATGAAACAGACAAAGGAGTGCATGTGATCGATAATTCGGATCCTGCAAGCCCAAAAAATATTGCATTCATCGATATTCCCGGAAATATGGATATGGCCGTGAAAGGAAATACCCTGTATGCCGACCTGTATACAGACCTCGTCGCCATCGATATCTCCAACCCCACGGCTGTACTGCTTAGGAAGGTTGTGGAGAATGTATTTCCGCAACGCAGGTACAGCGGATATTTTTTGGCTGATTCTACCAAAATAATTTCGAGTTGGGAAAAACGTGATACGATCATCACAGAAAAAGTTGAACTGGACAGCTGGCTCAAAATGGGTAACGTATTCATGTCTTATGCAGCATCTACCGACAAGGCCGGTTCTGCGGTTTCAGTTTCGCCTGTTGGCATAGGCGGATCGATGGCAAGGTTTACTGTGGTCAACGACAGGCTTTACACGATAGGAACATCGGAGCTCAGTGTCCTCAATATTTCCATGGCTGCAGAACCGCGCATGGTAACAACAAAAAATATCGGATGGGATATCGAAACTATCTATCCATTCATGAACAAGTTATTTATCGGATCCACAACCGGCATGTTTGTTTACAACATATCCAATCCGGATCAGCCGGTGCAGTCTGGCCAGTTTAGCCATGTTCGCAGCTGCGATCCCGTTATTTCAGACGGAAAATTCGCCTATGTAACGCTCCGTTCAGGCACGAGATGCCAGGGTTTCACCAACGAGCTTGATGTGTTGAGCTTGAACACGATGGCGGATCCATCGCTGTTGAAAGTTTATCCCCTGACGAACCCGTTCGGGCTTTCGAAGGACGGCAACATTCTGTTTATCTGCGATGGCCGGGACGGATTAAAATTATACGATGCTACTGATGTAAGAAATTTGAAGTCCATTACAACGATTAGCGGGCCTGACACTTATGATGTGATCACCGCTAACGGACGCGCACTGGTGGTAGCGAAGGATGGATTGTATCAATATGATTATTCGAACTTATCTTCTGTAAGGATGCTCAGCAAGATCAACATTTCAAATTAGACATGAAGACAGCTGTCATTACCTTTCTTTTTTTGCTGATCCAATTGTGCGCATCGGGTCAGAAAAAATCTGTCGTTCATTACAACGGCTCCGCGTTGGCCGGAGCTTTGTACGGAGCGAATGGAATGGCATTTGAAGTGCAGGCGATCAACGGCATTCGGTATAAAGGCTTTTATGCAGGGGCCGGGATCGGATTGGATAAATACTACACGAAATCTATTCCGCTTTTTGCTGCGCTGCGGAAAGATATACGGGATCAAAAGAAGACGCCCTTTGTTTATCTCAATATCGGTTCTAATTTTCCCCTTGCTAAAACCGACGGAGGGATTACGGCGATCGATTACTGGTATAGTTTTAAGGCGGGTAATGGACTGTATTTTGACAGCGGCATTGGCTACGCAGTGCCGTTAGCAGGACAGCTGAGGTTCCTCTTAAGTTTAGGGATTAGTTTGAAAGATCGGGTTGAAGAAAGGAAGTGGGGCGGCTACGGCCTCGTAGAACCCCATTCGGAAACCTACCATTATCAATTCAGACGTTATTCACTAAAGGCAGGGTTAACTTTTTAGGAATTTGAGGTTACGGCGAATGCCCTTATACTTCGACCGGCTAAGAGGCGAATGTTTGAATAATTTCCTGAAGGTCTGTTCTGTCATCTCCTCCCATTCATTATTGCTCAAATTAAGGATCTGCGGCAGGGGATGAAACGCATTTTCATTGTGCGGCTTGCTGAAGCGGTTCCAGGGACATACATCCTGGCAGGTATCGCAGCCGAACATCCAGTTTTGAAAGCGGCCCTTCATTTCTTCCGGGATGATCTCATCCTTTAATTCAATCGTAAAATAAGAAATGCAACGGCTGCCGTTGATGGTTTTATCAGGAAGGATGGCTTCCGTTGGACAGGCATCAATGCACCGCCTGCAGTTGCCGCAGAAATCTTTTGCAAAAGGATCATCATAATTCAGGTCGAGATCCGTGATGAGTGTGGCAATAAAAAAGAAAGATCCGCTCTCCTTATTGATCAGGTTTCCATTTTTGCCGATCCAACCCAGGCCGCTCCTTTGCGCCCAGCTTCGTTCAAGCACCGGAGCCGACTCCACAAATCCCCATCCACTGAATGCGCCGATCTTTTCGCGCAGTGCCATCATCATCCGACGCAGATGGCCCTTGATCACCTCATGGTAATCCTCGCCGTAGGCATACTTTGAGATCTTGTTTTGTGCGGACAACTCTTCACCCGGATAGTAATTCTTGAGGAAGGTAATGACCGACCGCGCGCCCGGTACCAGTTTCGAAGGGTCGATCCTCAGGTCGAAATGATTTTCCATATACCCCATGCTTCCATGCATGCCCTTGTTCAACCATTGCTCCAGCCGGCGTGCATCATCATCGAGCCTTTGTGCCCTGGCAATGCCACAAAAATCAAAACCATAGGAGCGCGCCATTGCTTTAATCAGACTTGTATGTTGATCCTTTACAGCCACAAAAGATAGATGGAATAAAACCGCCGGGGTTGCATGGTGCAAATCTAAGTCCATTCTGCGCCCTTTCCCAAGGTGGGGGTTGTAAGCGACGGCTGAAAGGGGTCTTTGCCACGAAGCTCATGTAGCCATGGTT
>DATMHB010000817.1:0-2694 GCA_035555175.1 Flavisolibacter sp.
AAAAGAGTAATACGCAAAAGGCCTTGCCGGATTCTTCTGCTGAGCTGAACTCCCTGAACTTTTATTGAATAAATTTTCGGAAATTACAATAGAAACATCCGAGGGGGCATGTTCGAACTCTGGTTTAAATTATCGGGTAACTTTTCTTCTTTCGTTCTGGAAACAGGCAGCGAAAACGTTACTATCGTGCCCTCTTCCGATGATATACGGTCCACAAGCCTGTCCATCGCCGCATCCTTGCAAATGATGTTGTCGACCCTGTCATTCATAAAAAAACTGAACTGTGATTCTCCGGCCGTCCTCATCGAATATTTTTCTATCAGAGGGTGGCAGATCGGCCATCCGGAGAATGAAAGCCATGATGAATTTCTTTCGATGGCCATCCGGCACAAGCGATTCGATTTCTCTTCCAACTGAACTTTAAAAAGCCTCCTGAAAAATCAGGAGGCGGCAGCACTAACCCTTGAGGGTTGAATAAACCATCACTATCTATTTGGTGCCTTTGTCGGCTAAACTTTTGTCGAGAAGGTCAATATATTTTTTGGCTTCTGCGTTTGCGGGATCCACCTCAAGCACTTTTTCGAAATACCCTTTTGCTTCGGTGTAATTCTGCTCGGTGTTTGCTTCATAAGCGGCTAAATATCCGTAAGCATCAACGATCCATTTCTTATAATTGGGATCGGTGGGCGTTTTCTCCAGCACCTCGATCAGCCTTTTATAGGCGTCAATGGCCAGCCCGTCCTTCATCTCCTTGTCCTGCAAAGCTTTGCTCCTTGCCTGCCAGTAATATCCAAAGCTTTGCTCGGGATATTTGGCAACGTACAAACCGAATACCGAATCTGCCAACGCATATTCGCCGGCCCTGTAGTGTGCAAGTCCCCAGTTGAACAGGTCGATATTCGACGCTCTGTCATTCGATGCATAATATTTGCCCTGCCACTCTGCTTCCGATGAATAATTCTTGCTGCTCCTGGCCAATTCAGCCAATTTTTTATAATAGCGGGTCAGTTCAGCTGAATCTTTTTCCAGAGCCACGCCCTTTGCATAAAAAACCATGGCCAATGAATCCTGGTCGGGTTTCGAAGCAAGGAATTCACCCATGGAAATAAAATCTTTTGCGACGAAGCTTGTGTCATTTTGCCTTTCAAAATATTGCTGCATAGAATTGATGGCCTTGGCCGTGTCCTTTGCCCCCGCATAACTATAGCCGATCAACTTGAATAACCGCGGCTGCACTTTATCGCCTTCCCTGGCGATGATCTCATTTGCTTTTGCAATTGCATCGGGATATTGCTTGTTCAAAAAAAGTAGGTCGGCAAGATCATATTCGTTCCTGATGGAAGCGTCCGATTTCGACGCATATTCCCTGTAATAATTCATAGCCTGCGCCGGGTCATGGTAAAACTCATATGCATACAATTTATACAGCGAAGGCGCGTAGTTCGGATCAGCCGCGACCGCTTTCTTAAAATATTCCACATACAGATCCGGATTCTTTTGGGTCAGGAATATTTCGCCCATTTTGTGGTAAGCAGCTGCCGAGCTCTTATCCTGCTCAATGGCATCCTCATATGCTTTGTACGCGTCGGATCCTTTTTGCTGTTTTAAATAAGCATCACCGAGCAACACGTAATAAGCGGCGTTGTGCTTGTCTCTCCGGATGGCTTTATTCAGCAGATCGATCGCATAATTAGCATCACCGTTCTCCGCTTCAACATGAGCGCGGGCAATGGCTGACAGAATATTTTCGTCCTTTTGTTTCGTATCGTTCAGCGCCTGGTTAAAATAGTTGGCGGCATCTCCGGCATTTCCCTGCCCGAGCAACACTGCTCCTTCGGCCACCTTGAAATATGGCTGACCCTGAACAGAAGACTGGGCTGCGTGAAGGTCTTTTGATGCTTCCTCTATGCGGTGTTCGTTAATAAGCGCTTCTATGAGCCCATACCACGCGGCGGCATTGTCTGCGTCCTGTTTCAGCAACTGGCGGAACGTTTGCTCGGCTGTGGCAAATCGTTCATAATAGAGGGCTTTGTTGCCCTCGTCCAGTGATTGCGCCTGCATGGCAAACGCGGTCCCTGTCAGGATGAAAACGAAGAATATTTTTTTCATGATGGTTCTTTTTTGTTTTAAGAATGAATGGTTGGCCCTACCGTTAACACCTGGACCTTCGACGCCGGAGAAATGACGTCAGAAATATGACGGGCGGGCCAACCAATCTTAGTTTCATAATCCGGATTCAATAAAAGCATATCGGCTTTTGACTTTTCTGCAAATTCAAGTATGGCTTTCGCCCTGTTGTGTCCATGGAGCACGGCATATTCCACCTGGCAGTGCAGCACCGTTTTCAGCCACTGGTAAACGGTTAGCAGCGCAGAAGCCGAAAAATCTTCGGGCACATGCGATCCATTGACAAAGGTGACGAGCAATATTTGTATCCTGTTGTTTCTGCACAAGGCAGCAATCGCTTCCATTTTCGGCGCAGCCACATCGTCGTTAACGGCCACTACCACTTTCCTGATCTTATTATGCAACGAACCCGGCTTCACAGTTAACACGGCGCTTCCTGTTTCTTTTGAAATGGCAGAGGGCACGACCGTATTCAGCATGGGAAACCAGGAATGACTGGATTGCTTTCCCAGAACGACGAGATCGGGATGCAACTCCATCGACGTGTCGATGATGGTTTCCTGAACG
>DATMHB010000818.1:0-2634 GCA_035555175.1 Flavisolibacter sp.
AAGGACTATTCTCATTCAGGGGCGCAAACTAAGTTGTTATAAACTCAAATTCAAGGAATTTAGTATAAATATGGGCCAAATAATTTCGTGATTTTGCCTCGCGGCCGCCCGATTTTGTATCGCGCAGAAGAGTGGTACGCACAAAGGTGCAAAGCGCCAGCGCGTTCCAACGATGCGCTATGGACTCTCGGCCCTGCTGCTTACCTTTAGCGCCTAAAGCTCGATTATGGCTAAACTGGATGCCGGAAGTACGTTTCAAAGGCTGCGCAACCGATACCGGCTCGTTGTTATGAACGACGATACCTACGAGGAAGTGGTCACTTTCAGGCTCTCGCGTATGAGTGTTTACGTAATGCTCAGTACCATTTTTGTCTTACTGGTGGGATTAACAGTGGCGCTTATTGTATTTACCCCGCTTAAGTACTATATTCCCGGCTACGGAAGTGTAAAAGTGGACCGCGAATACAGACAGTTAAAATACGTTACCGATTCTTTAGAAAAACAAGTATCTTACCAGTCGCAGTATATCGATGGTTTGAAAAAAGTGCTAACGGGGAACGTGGATGTGCGAAGGGATACGACGCAGCTTCAGGTTCCGAAGGATGAAGAATCGAACGACTAACCAATTTCTTATAATAAAACCAAATCCTATGTTCAACAAAGAAAAAAGCCATTCTTATGCCCATGGCTCTTCGGGCAGCGCAACCCTCATCAGTGAAGGAACCGTATTAAAAGGAAATGTCAACAGCAACCATGACCTTCGCATCGATGGTACCATTCATGGCAATGTAACCAGCTCCTCCAAGATCGTTATCGGCCCTTCAGGCTTTGTAAACGGCAATATTGAAGGCGCCAATGCTGATATCACCGGCAGGGTAGCCGGTAATATCCAGGTAAAGGAGCTTCTGCAATTGAGAGAAGAAGGAACCATTGAGGGCAATATATTTGCGGCTAAATTGCAGATCGATCCTACCGCGAGCTTTAATGGTAAATGCCAGATGGGTGCGCAGGCGGGAAGTGTGGTGCCAATGACCAACCCGGATGTCCAATCAGCAGAAGCAAACTAATAACAGCGACCTTATGCGGTACGCAGGAATGGGCGCACAGATCTTTGTGTCGCTCGGGCTTGCCGTGTGGGCCGGCTACAAGGCGGATCAATGGTTGAAACTATCCCTGCCATTACTGGTTTGGCTGCTTCCGTTTTTGGTTTTGTGCATGATGATCTATAAGCTGATCAAAGAAACTTCAAAAAGGAATAAGCGAAATGACCAGACAAAGGTTTGAGGGCTTTCTGCCATTGATACTGTTTTTTGTAGCCTTGAATTTGTTCTTTATCCCGGGTAAGCCTATACTGGAAAAATGGAAGGCTGACCAGAACGTGCTCATTATCGGCAATGTCCTGCTCTTTCTGCTGAGCATGGTCTCATTTCTTCTTGCAAAAAAAGGAATGAACAATCCCAACCCGCATGCTTTTGTGCGTTCTGTTTACGTAAGCGTTATGGTGAAGCTTTTCGTTTGTATGATCGCAGCCTTTGTATACATCTCCATGTACAAAAAAGATCTGAACAAGCCTGCGCTTTTTATATGCATGGGCCTTTATCTTGTATACACATTCATGGAAGTGTCAGCCTTGATGAAGATGCTGAAGCAAAAGTAGAATGGCCAGGAAAGAAGCCCATATTTCAACATTGCAGGATTATCTCCCTCCCAATACCTTCGATGCGGTGCTTGCTTACCTGCAGCATTATCATGTCCATCTCACTGTTGCGCGTGAACGAAAATCCATACTTGGCGATTACCGGCACCGCGTGAATGGGAAGAATCACCGGATCAGCGTGAATGGAAACCTAAACAAATACGCTTTTCTTATTACGCTGCTGCATGAACTTGCCCACTTGCTCACATTTGAGAAATTCGGCAACCGCGTGGCAGCCCATGGCAAGGAATGGAAGATGGTGTTTGGACAGTTGTTGGCGAGGTTCATCGAGCAAAAGGTGTTTCCGCCCGACATCAACGATGCGCTGCTTCAGTCCCTGCACGATCCGGCGGCGTCGAGCTGCGCAGATGAAGTGCTACTGAGGGTACTGAGAAATTATGATGAAAAACCGAGCAACCTGGTATTTGTCGAATCTATTCCTGCTGGCGGATTATTCCGGACATATGATGGAAAGATCTTTCGTAAGGGCGAAAAGATAAGGAAGCGTTTTCGTTGCGAAGAGGTGAAATCCAAGAAGATTTATTTGTTCAGTCCCGTATACGAGGCTGAAATGATCTGAGCCTCTAAAGCTTTTTCAGCATCCACAATGCACATCCGAAATGGCCGGTATTGCCCATTGCCTCGCTAAGATAGCTGAAGCCAAATTTTTCGTAGGTCTTCAGCGCCTGTTTCAATTCGGGCATGGTTTCGAGATACACATTTTCATACCCGTTCTCCTTTGCAAACTGAAGGCATTTGCCAATAAGTAATTTGCCGAGACCAATTCCTCTGACATGAGGCAACAGATACATTTTTACCAGCTCACAGGTGTCGGCCGGCAGGCCCGGTGAAGGAAAGATGCCCCCGCCTCCGACAGGCTCGCCATTGAGCAGGGCAACATAGTAAACAGACCGCGGCAGCTGGAAAGCCTGGAATTA
>DATMHB010000819.1:0-3100 GCA_035555175.1 Flavisolibacter sp.
CCCACCACTCATCGAACCACAGGTGATAATCATTTTCGTTCTTAGGACGCTGCCACATATCGAAGGCTTCGTCAATCACGAGCATACCCAACCTGTCGCAGGCATCAAGCAATTGTCTCGATGGAGGATTATGGCTTGTGCGGATGGCATTGAAACCATTCTTTTTCAGGATCTCGATCTTTCTTTCTTCAGCGCGGTCAATAGTGGCCGAACCGAGCGGGCCATTATCATGGTGAATACAACCGCCCTTGAGCAAAACCTTTTTGCCATTGAGCAAGAACCCTGAGGTAGCTGAGAACTCGATTTGCCGGATTCCAAAGCTGGTCGTATCTACATCAACCGTACTTCCTTCCACTATCAGCCTCGTCACGCTTTTGTACAATGATGGATGGTCAGCCGACCAAAGCGAAGGACGAACAACTTCAATTTTTTGCGTTATCTCCGTGCTGTCGGAGGGAGGAATGACCACAGCCACACGACCCTGGCCGGCCATCTTTCCGTTTGCCGCGTACACCTTTGTTTCAAGCCATCCTGTGGTGGCTTTGGTGGAAGCGTTGTCCAGACTGGTCTTCAGCTCAACCACTGCGCGCGATCCGGAGACGGCGGGTGTTGTGATATAAACACCCCACGGTGCAATGTGTACAGGGTTTTTAATGAGTAGGGAAACATGCCGGTATATGCCGGACCCGCTGTACCATCGTGAATTCTTACCCTCGTTCCGCACGCGCACGGCAATTACGTTTGCGCTGCCATCATTCGCCAGCCAGTCGGTCAATTCATAATAGAAAGGTGTATAGCCGTAAGGGTGATTGCCCAGGTGATGGCCATTCAACCATACATCCGCATTCATGTATACGCCGTCGAAAAGAAGGAACACTTTCCTGCTGGTTTCGTCTGGCTTCAAATGAAATTTTTTCCTGTACCACGCGGTTCCGCCCAGTGTGAAGCCCGTGGCATTTGCGCCGGGGCTCGCCGGATCGAAAGGCCCATACGTGGCGTTGGCGGAAAGGTCCTCCACACTCCAATCATGTGGAAGGTCGACCCGCCGCCACGAAGCGTCATCAAAATTGGCCTGTTCCGCTTGCACTGTACTATCTTTTTTAAAAGCCCAGCCTTCATCAATGGATCGGTTCAGCTGAAAGGATCGACGGGTGGACGCGGCACCTGTTTTATTTTGGCCGAAACATGCATAAGACGACAGAAGCATGATGAAAACAACCAGGTTGCGTATGTTATAGAACATAGGATGAAACGATTCATTTTGATGTGATCTCCACCGTTGCGGCGGTTAATCCCGAAGAAATAGCTTTCAATATTATTTTCCCCGGCGTCTTTGCCGTTTTAATAATCACCAACGCCTTACCATGCCACGCTCTTCTTTGCGGACGCTGATAACTTTCAAGGCTGACCGGATTGGCATTACCTACTCCGGCAATAGTGCCCGGGCCGGACAGCTGGAAAGTTACAAGGTTGTCCGCCTTGGGATGCCTTATATCATTCCTGTCTACTATTTCAACGACTACATAGCTGAGATCCTGGCCATTGGCCACAAGCATTGTTCTGTCTGGCGTAAGTTTGATTTTTGCAGGCTGACCTGCTGTTTTTAACTGTGCGGTGTTCACCCGCTTGCCCTGACTATAGCCAACGGCCTCCAGGTTTCCGGGCTGATAGGGTACCTGCCATGTGGCCAGGTATCGGTTGTCCTTTCCCGTTAGCTTGCGTCCAAGAGACGCTTCGTTCAGGAATAGTTCCACTTCATCGCAAGATGAATAAGCATTAACTTCCATAGCCTTTCCTTTTTCCGTCCAGTTCCAGTCGGCCACCGCATCGAGCCAGTGCCATTTGGACCAGGATTCCCGTGCGGGATTTTCCTCGAATGAAGGCTGGGGCGGTTTTACAAAAATGGCAAGCTGATCTTTTTTCCATAGTGCATCGCGGTAATAGGATTGCGGCCGCTTCCATCCGCAAATATCAATATCGCCACAAAATGCAAGGTTCCAGGGAAAGAAATCCTGATATTGATAATAGCCGCGCCATCCGATGCTTGCTTCACCGATATAATCAAATGCAGTCCACACAAAATCGCCTACCACATAAGGATGATCTTCTACTTCCTTCCATGCGCCATAGGCTTCCAACGGATATGACTCAGTGCCGACAATAACGCGTTGCGGCACCCGGCTGTGATCTTCTTCGTGCAAACTTCTCTTCTGGTGATCGCCTCCGAAAGCATAATTATATCCCGCCACGTCCAGCACAGCGAAGTAGGGATCTTTGTCTGGATTCAGACTATTCACTGCAGAAGTAATTGCCCTGCTGGAATCGATCGACTTTATGAAATTCACCAACATCTTTGCTGTCTTTGCGCCCTCAGGCCGTCCGCGTTCCGGTATTTCATTCCCGATGCTCCATAAAATAATTGAGGGGTGGTTACGGTCCCTCATCACCATGCTTTCAACATCCCTCTGCCACCAATCATCGAAATATAAATGATAATCGTTAGGATTCTTTCCCTCTCGCCACATATCGAAGGTTTCATCGATCACCAGCATACCAAGCCGGTCACAGGCATCGAGGAATGCTGGCGACGGCGGGTTATGTGCACACCTGATGGCATTGTATCCGCTCTGCTTCAGTAATTCCACTCTCCTTTCTTCGGCGCGGTCGTAGGCTCTGGCTCCCAGAGGTCCATTGTCGTGATGTACGCAACCGCCTTTAAGCTTTAATGTAACACCGTTCAAACGAAAACCGTCCGTTGCATCGAAGGACAGTGTGCGTATGCCGAAGCGGGTTTCGGTCATGTCGTACAGTTCACTGCCCATCGTCACTTCCGTTATGCTTTTATACAGTGAAGGCTGATCGACGGACCACAGTTGAGGATGATCTATCGTCAGGTTCTGCACCACTTCGGTATCTGCTGAAGGGGCAATGCTGACCAGCGTTTCTACCCTTCCCACTTCTTTGTTCGCAGGATCTATGCAATGGTTGATAACCATAACAGATGCAGGATTAGCAGATTGATTTATCACGCGCGTTTTGATGTTCACCGTTGCTTCAGCGGTGCTCACCCGACCGGCAACCACGGCCGTTCCCCATTGCG
>DATMHB010000820.1:0-2376 GCA_035555175.1 Flavisolibacter sp.
GTTGAGCCGGAAAAAAACAGCGACCCCTTTGAAACGCCGCTTCAGGGATTACCGAATGTTTTATTAACGCCACATATCGGAGGATCTACGGAAGAAGCGCAACAAAATATTGGTGTTGATGTCAGCGCCAAATTGCTGAACTATCTGGAAAAAGGGATCAGCTTTGGATCGCATACCATTCCGGCACTTTCACTGCCGCCACAGGAAGGCGCACATCGCATCCTCCATATTCATAAGAATGTGCCGGGCGTGTTGGGCGATATCAATAGCCAGCTTTCGAAGAATAAGATCAACATCGTTGGTCAATACCTGAAGACAAATGAGGAGATCGGATATGTGGTAGTTGACGTCGACAAACAATTGTCGAACCGGGCTGCCCAGCTGTTGAGAAATGTGCCAAATACAATCAAGGTTCGATTATTGTATTAGTTCGTCCGGACTCTATGATCATATGATTGAACTAGCGTGTTCCAAAAGGACAAATTAATTTATTATGCCGATCAAGGTTGTAATTGTAGGTGCCGGTTTCGCCGGTCTCAAACTCGCCCGCAAACTCAACAACAAGCCGGGCTTTAGCGTTTTACTGATCGATAAATTTAACTACCACCAATTTCAGCCATTGTTTTATCAGGTGGCCACTGCGGCGCTCGACGCGAGCAATATTTCGTTTCCGTTGAGAAAGGCATTTCAGAAAAGCAAAAACGTTCGCATCAGGGTAGAAGAAGTGAAGCAGGTAGTGCCGCAGCAAAATAAAATCGTGACCGATACCGAAGAGATCGCTTATGATATTCTTGTACTTGCATTGGGTGCCGATACCAATTTCTTCGGCAATCAAAATGTCGCCACGAATGCTTTCCCTATGAAGTCCACCGTAGAAGCATTGCAGATCAGGCACCGGCTTGTCCAAAATTTTGAAGATGCGCTCCTGGCAAAGGATCCAATGACCATGCAAAAACTTTTGAATATCGTGATCGTCGGCGGAGGTCCTACCGGTGTTGAAGTTTCCGGTGCGCTTGCGGAGATGAAAAAATATGTATTGCCGAAAGATTATCCTGAGCTTGACTTCACGAAAATGAATATTTATTTGCTCGAAGGCAGTGAACGCACACTCGGTGCCATGAGTGAAAAGTCTTCAGAAGATTCCTGCAAATACCTCGACAAACTCGGCGTAAAAGTCATGAAAAAAACGGTGGTGAAAGATTTTGATGGCGAGCAGGTTTATCTGGCGGACGGTAAAACCATTCCGGCAAAGACGGTCATCTGGGCTGCAGGCATTAAGGGAAATGTACCGCCGGGCATCGATCCATCATTAGTTGTAAGAGGTAATCGTATCAAAGTTGACCGGCATAGCAAAGTGCTCGGCTCCGACAATATTTATGTCCTTGGCGATCTCGCTTATATGGAAACACCAAAGTGGCCAAAAGGACATCCTCAAGTTGCGAATGTAGCTATCAATCAGGCCGACACTCTTGCAGAGAATCTGCGTCGAATGGAAAGAGGCTCGAAGGGGTTGTACGAATTTGAGTACCATGACAAGGGTTCGTTAGCGACGGTGGGAAGAAATCTTGCAGTCGTGGATCTGCCTAAACCAAAATTGCATTTTCGCGGCTTGTTTGCTTGGTTTATTTGGATGGGGCTGCACCTTTTTCTCATTCTGGGTGTCAAGAACAGGATCATTGTCTTCATTAATTGGATCTACAGTTATTTTACATACGATCAGAGTCTCAGATTGATCTTTAAGGAATTTTACCGTCCCAGAACGCCGATTGATCAATCAAAGCAACAGCAGGTGAATCCATCCGTTACCAAGCAGCCTGCGTGATCATGAGCGCACATGCTGCAGTGAATCCTGCATGATCTTTGTTCGGCGGCCCTGGCCCAGTCAATATTCAGTTTTTGCTCCGCTTCATTGAGGCGGGCATCTTTATGAATCGACATGTAAGAGGACATAGGCATCTCGTGTTTTTCTACAGTTTCGGCCATTTCACGAAGTCGCTTTGCTCTCCGTTTATAGTTCCGCGTATTTAACTGGAAGATTAAGATGGCGCTTTCCTACATTAATGTCATGTTATAGCCATCAGCTCAGCCGCGTGATCTTGCTATACCACGGATAGCGGGTATGGTCGGAGAGGCAGTGGCGGTTGGAGGAATTGGCCACGATCATTATGACAACCAACATAGGATGCGCTTGAGCATTTTCTGGTTTGGCCGCTGAATAGTTTGAAAGAACAAATCCGGAATGGCAGTGCCAAGGGCCCTAATTCAAAAGAATTTATGGCTGTTATGAATAAAATCGAATCTACTTTATCGATGGATCTTAATCAATAATTGAGACCATGCGCTGGGCAAGCTATGCCAGGCCGCTGACTTTCGTGG